>JAYUYU010000106.1:0-17485 GCA_043752365.1 Myxococcales bacterium
TCGGCCCACGAGCTTTCGGGCAGGCCTGCCGCCAGGAGGAAGAGCGTTGCTCCTTGGCTGGCTGGTGGCCTGCTGTTGGTCGCCTTGGCGGCTGGAGCATGGCTCCGAGCCAGCAAGCCCGAGGCCGCGCTCGAGCTAATGCCTAGCGCGAGTGGCGCCGCAGCCGCTGCGGCCGGCGCCACACACCCGGCGGCGCCCCCAGTCGCTCCGGTGCCCGTGCCCCCCGAGCCGACGCCCAGCACGGTCGCCAGCAGCGCGCCCTCCGCCGAGCTGCCCGCATCAGCTTCGCGTGCAGCGGGCACCGCTGCAGCCCGTCCGGCCGAGCGCGTTCGCCCAGCCAGGAACAAGCCCATGCCGTCGCCGCTCCCGGCCGCCAACGGGCCCGGCCCCGCGGCCCCGCCCGCCAAGTCGCCCGAGGCTCCGCCGGGCAAGCCCGCTCCGCCCGCGCCAGCGCGCGATTTGCTCGACAGTCGCTAGCGTCGGGCTTTCGCCTCGCACGGCAACGCTTTGCGCGCAGCTCAACCGCACCACGGCGACGCGCACAGGCCGTCTTGGCAGCCTTGGCCCGACAGGCAGCCAATTTCATACTCGCTGCAGTCGTCGGTGGGACCGCAGCCCAAGCAGCGGCGCGCCTTGCTCGAGCCGTCCTCGCAAATCTTATCTGCACATTTGCGCATCGTGCAGTTGGTCAGCTCCCCCGCGGTGCAGTCGCAGGTATTGCAGGTGCTGAAGGGGCTGGGTACGCGCCGCGCGCCGCTCGGGTAGCTCACGTCGTCGACGTTGCAGCCCGGCGTGAGCCCGTCGCACACGCCGTCTTCGGCAGACGTCCACCGGCCGTCCACGCAGTACAGCGCAACATCCCAGGGGTTGCCTTCGTGCATGGTGCGTACGCACTCGGGCGGGTCATCATTGCAAGCGCAGCCCGTGCTATCGGGGTTAATCGCGAGCCCGGGGGTGTCCGTTGGCGAGAAGCAGCCTTGGTCGCAGCCATTCGGTGCGCGTTCCCACCGCCCGCCGACGCATTCCAGCGTCGCTTGGAAGCCTGGCATGTTGCCATCGGCAGTCGTTGCGCACATCAGCGCGTTACCGTCGCATTCACAGCCTACGGCGTCGGGGTCGGACAAGAACCGAAGGTGGTCGGTGGGTGAAAAACACTCGCTCGGTCCGGGCGGGGCGCCCGCCGAGCTGGGGCCGCTACCGGCAGTGCCCGTGGGCGACGATTTACTACCACCCTTCGGCAGGACCGAGCCCGAGCCCGCTTTGTTGCTGTCGCCGCCACCGGTCCCGCTGCCCGCGATGGGCTCGTCGCCCAGCTCGCGGATTTCCGGCGTGCACGCTACCGCCGCACCAACGAGCATCATCCCCACACCCCAGAATTTTTTTCGATTCGTCATCGTCAACCTCTCTTCATTTCTTTGTCCGGGGGCTCGCGAATCGATCCCTACGAGCACACAACGTTTCATGCGAGTCAGGGGGCGCGGCCCAGCTCACGCAGGCGCGCGGCGTGAGGATCGTTGGGGAAGCTGGCGAGGTAGCGCTCGGCGAGCGTAAGCGCGGCTGCGCGCTGGCCGGACAGCGCGAGCGCGTCGATGCGCAGCAGTTGCGCTTCGCGATCGAGCGTGCCCGTGCGTGTGGAGGCCGCATACTCGTCGAGCTGGGCGAGCGCGGCCTTGGGGCTTCCAGATGACAGCGCGCGCCTGGAGGCGTCGATCATCGCGATCTCGCGGCTCAGGCTCTGCGCATTGGGCAAGCTCGCGTTGGCCGGCGCGGAAGGGGATTGGGTGGCTATTTCGACACGGGCTTTAGGGCTGATCGCCGGCTTAGCTACCAGCGTAGCCGCGGGCGGCGTGACGCCCTGGACTTCGCGCTCGAGACTGGGACCTTCAGGCGTTGGGCTGGGCGACGCGCGCGTGGCGCTGACCGGTTTGCTGCGTGCGTTGGCGGTAGTAGTTGGTGCCGTCGTCGGGGCGTGAGCTTGCGTAGCCGGATCGCTGAGGAGTGACCCGCCGCCTGCCAGCGCCAAGCCTCCAAGCGTGCCCAAAGCCACCCACTTGGCAACCATCAGCGTCAGGCTCGGCGCGGCGAGTGGAACCACCACTGCAGTCGCCCCGGCGCTGGCAGCGGCGCTGGTGCTTGCGGCGACCAAGCTGCCGCCGACGCCGAGCGCGAGCGCCGTGGAGCGCAAGGCCGAGGCGCGCGGGCGTTCGCGGAGGCCTGCCTGCAGCAGGCCACGCGCCGCTGGGTTCGGACTCGACTCTAGCAAGCGGATGGGGCTGTTCATGAGTCTCCTGGTGGCGGCAAATGTTCGCTCACCCATGCCTCGAGCTCGAGAGTCAAGCGAGGCGACACTTTTAGGCCGCCAATGGCCCCAAGCCCCGCCCCGAGCCACGGCATCGCCTCGCCGCGCTCGTTGCGTGCGTTGATGCCGCGCGCCAACAGCGCGCCGCCTTCGATGACGGCACACATGCGCACGTCGGCGTCGAGCCTTCCGAAGCGTAAAGCACAGGCGTGGACGCGCGAGAGAGCCAGCTGAAAGCGCGCGCTACCGGCAGTAGTGGTCGCGTCGGGAGCCTGGCCGAACAGCACGCTCACGCGCAAGCTTGGAGCCAGCACGCCGCTTGCTACAAGGCCCAGCTCGGCGGACGCCGACGCCGCAAAGGTGGGGCTCGGCGCAGCGGCGCCTTCGAGGCCGGCACCTGCGCCGGCCGCGATCCAGGTGATGCGCGCCTTGCGGCGTGGCCGGGTGGGCGCGTCCACGGTGCGGGCGGTGTGGGCGGATACAGGCACAGGCGCGGGAACCGGAGTGGGAGCGAGAACGGGCGCAGTCTCGAGCTCGGATTCTGGCTCGAGAGCCGCCCGCCGCGAGGACAAGATCATCGCTGCGATCACGGCCATTGACTGCACGGCTTCGACGCAGTCGTCGGCGTCGATTTCGCGGTCCTGGCTGCTACCGTCGTCGAGCGCAACGGAAAACTTGCGCTTGTGTCCGGGCTGGGGCGAAAGGTCGGCTTCGAAGCGGACTTCCGCGGTTTGCAGGTCTTCGCTGCTGCGAGCACCCGGCGCGCGCGCCAGAATCGCCGCTTCGAATTGAGCCTGAGAAGGGCAGTCCGGGCCTGCCTTGTAGCTCACCGTGAAGCTCGGGCCCTTCGCCGGAAGTTCCGCCGCCCTGGCGGCTTCGGCTAGCCCCCAAACGAGCGCGGCGGTCTCGAGCATCTGCCAAGTTATGGCAGACGCAGCGGCAGCCCGTGAAACAAACGGCCGAGCTGCGGCGGTTTAGGGTCCGTTCACAAGCTATCGGGCTCCGGCAGATGTCGTTCACAAGAGCCCAAGTTCAAGTACCGCGTCGCCTACCAAATCTCGAAGTGAGTGAGCTCGCGCTTGACGCCGCGCGGGAGCACCACTTACGTGGGTGAGAGCAGCATGCGCAAATCCCGCATTCTTCGACGCGCGGAGGATTGGCGCCCGGTTGCCATCGTCGTTGCGTGGTTCGCCCTGGTCATCGCGGAGTGGCTTTGGGCGCCGCAGCGGGTCGTCGTGGTGGTCCCGCTCGTCGCGCTCACCTGTATCATCGCGTTCCTCGGTGCGGTGGCGACCCACAACACCATGCATGTGCCCGTGTTCAGGGCCAAGAAGCTCAACCGACTCTTCCAGGTCGCGCTGACCTTAGTCTACGGGCACCCGGTGAGTTCGTTCGTGCCGGGGCACAACCTCAGCCACCACGACTACATCGAATCCCCGCGCGACGTGATGCGCACCACGAAGGCACGCTTTCGCTGGCACCTGCTCAACCTGTTGTTCTTCATGCAAATCGTCGGGCGCGACGTCATGCGTGCGGAAATTAGCTACATTCGCGCCGCCTGGCGCTTCGATCCCCCCTGGGTAAGACAGCTCATTTTGGAGGCGACGGTCTGGCTGTCGGGTTCCGCCGTGCTCTTGCTCATCGACTGGCGCAAGTTCGTGCTCTTCATCGTGCTGCCCAATCTGTATGCCTCGTGGGGCATCCTGGCCATGAACATGCTGCAGCACGATGGCGCGGACATCGACAGCCAGTACAACCACTCGCGCAACTTCGTCGGCAAGTGGGTCAACTGGTTCACCTTCAACAACGGGTTTCACACCGTTCACCACTACGATTCTACGATCCACTGGAGCGACCTACCCAAAATGCACGCGCTGATCATCGCGCCGCACATCCATCCGGCCTTGGTCCAGCCCTCCATCATTAAGTATGTCTTCCAAACTTACTTCTGGCCCGGAAAACGCGTGCGTTTCGACGGCGCGCCTTTGCCTCCGGTAGACGCCGGGAAGGACGAAGATTGGATCGCCAATGCGTTCGTGACCGCGGCTTATGGCCCGATGAGTCACCGTGCGGGCGGGCCAATGAGTCACCGCGGGGCCGGGCCAATGAGTCAACGGGGCTTGCCGCTGAGTCAACGGTTGTCATGAACGCGCCCCTGGCCCAGCGCCTCCAAGAATTTTACGAGACCTTCCCGGTCGAGCGAGAACGAGCCCTCGAGCGGCTTGGGGAGATTTTCGCGGCCGACGTTCACTTTCGCGATCCTTTCCGCGACACCCACGGCATCGAGCCCCTGCGCGAGCTTTTCGTCCGAATGTTCCGGCAGTACCGGCAGGTGGAGTTCACGGGCTTTTCGCGGGACGGTGACGATAATCGCTTCGTTCTCACGTACGACATGCACCTGCGCATGGCAGTCGGGCCAATCTTCGTCACCCGCATGGCGAGCGTCGTGCGCGGGCGCGACGGGCGTGTAACGGACCTCGTCGATTACTACGACTTTCCTTCGGCGCTCGCTTCGCCAGTCCCGCTTCTTGGGGCAATCTACCGCAAAGCCGTCAGTATGCTTTTTCTGTAATGACGCCGCACGGGCTCTACGAACGGCCTGTTCCCGCACGCGGTAGCGACGGGTTCTTTCACCCGACCAGTGAAACCGAGCTAGCCATGCTGGTACGCGCGGCGAGGCTCGAGAGAGTAAAGCTGCGCGTACGTGGCTCAGCGCACTCGGTAGCGGGAGCCATCTACACCGACGATGGGCCCGCCGCGGCAACTAACCGGCGTCACTTCGACGTGATGCTCGACCGCTACATCGGCGTGACGTTCGACGACGCTCGCAGGCGCGTCACCGTGCAAGCCGGCTGCCACTTGGGGAACGACCCGCGCGATCCAACGCGGACGTCGACCTGGGAAAATTCGCTTTTAGCGCAGCTCGAGAGCCGGGGTTGGGCCCTTCCAGACCTCGGAGGGGTATCGCACCAAACGGTTTCCGGCTTCTTGATGACCGGGTCCTGCGGCGGCACCGTCATGCACGCTATCGAGGACGCGGTGGTGGGGTGGCGGCTCGTGGACGGTACCGGCACTGTCCATGCTCTGGAACGCGATGGGGATGACCCGCGCTTTCACGCCGTGGGCTGCTCGCTTGGGCTGCTCGGTATCATCTCCACCGTCACACTGCAGTGCATTCCGCGCTACGACATCGTGGGACGCGAAGACATCACCGCCGAGAGCGACACCGCCTACGAGCTGTTCGCAGACGGCGAAGCGGGCCTGGAAGGCTTCTTCCGACGCACCGAGTATGCGCGGCTCATGTGGTGGCCACAAGCGGGCGTTCGACGCGTCGTCACCTGGCAAGCGCGGCGCATGCGCGCGAACGACTACAACGACCAGAGCGGGACGCTCGGAGCGCTGCGACCCAAAGCCTACTCGGCCCTCGGCGACGGCATCCGTAGTCCGAAGGTTTCGCGCGTCGCAAACCTCGCCGCACAGGCGGCGGGCGGGCTCTTCTACGACAGCCTGGCCGAGACTGCGCGCCGCTTCGAGCCGCTGGCACGCGCCTCGATTCCCGCCAGGGTATTGGGCAACAGGCTGCGCCAAAAGTTCGCAGCGCGCCTGCTGCCGGGCATTTTGCGTCAGTTCACGACGACGAGCAGCGTGCCGCAGCGCTTCTGGGACAGCTGGTGCCACGGCCTGCCCATGGACAACCAAATGTCCGACGAGAGCCTACCCACGGAGTTCACCGAAATCTGGGTCCCACTCGAGCGAACCGGCGAGGTGATGCGTGCGCTGCGCGAGCACTACGATCGCGCGGGCCATGACGCCACCGGTTCGTTCATCTGCGAGGTCTACGCCGCGCGCCGAACCCAGGCGTGGATGCATCCCGCCTACGAGCGCGATTCGCTGCGCATTGATCTGTTCTGGTTTGCTCGGAACCACGGCGATCCGAGGCGCGGCTGGTTCGTGCAGTTCTGGCGACTGCTCCAGCCCTTTGCCTACCGTCTGCACTGGGGTAAATACCTGCCGGTCGATGCCGAGCTCGGTGCGCTGCATTTACGAAAACACACCCCGCGCTGGGACGATTTTCTCGAGCTTCGCCGGACAATGGACCCCGACGCCGTGTTCCTGACGAGCTATTGGCGTACCGCCTTGGGAATCGAGCTGTGACCGGCTGGCGTGCGGGCTTCGGTGTGGGGTCGATCACCGCCTTCGAGCCAGGCCTGTGCATGTTCGGCTGGGGGCATCCACGCAACGTCGCCGAAGGCGTGGAAATGCCGCTCTACGCGCGCGCAATGTTGCTCGAGGAGGCCTCCACACGACGACGTATCGCCTACGTAGTCTGCGACCTCGGAATGATCTCCGAGTCGATCCGGCGGGAGGTCTCGCGCCGCGTTTGCACGAAGGACAACCTGCTCACCGACCACGACCTCATGCTCACCGCAACCCACACCCACTCGGGTCCGGGCGGTTTTTCGACGTACCTGTTTTACGCGATCTCGATACCCGGGGTGTCCCCGCGCGTGCACGACGAAATCGTGGACGGCATCGTAGCGGCCATTGAGGCTGCACTACGCGCGCTGCGCCCGGCCCGCGCCTGGCTCCACGCAGGCTGGCTCCCGACGTCCGAGCCCGTGGCATTCAACCGCTCTTTCGCCGCCTACAACCGCAACGAGGACGCCACCCCGGTCACCAGCGAAAGACGCGACGAGGCGGTCGACCGCACGATGACCATGCTGCGAGTCGAGGACGACCACGGCGTGCCAATGGGCATGCTTTCTTGGTTTCCGGTGCATGGAACATCACTGCATTGGGAGCAGGGCGCGCTCCACGGGGACAACAAGGGCCACGCCGCGCAAGTCTGTGAAACATGGGCTCGCGAGCAGGGCTATCCGGGCTTCGTCGCCATGTTCGCCCAGGAGTCAGCGGGTGACGTTTCGCCCAACTACCGCTGGAGCGACAAGCGCGGCCTGATGATCGGCCGCTACGACGACGACCACGACAGTACCCGGTTCAACGGTGACGTGCAGGCACGCCACGCACGCGCCCTGTTTGCGCTCGCCCGGACCGAGGGCAGCGAGCTGCGCGGCCCTCTCGAAGCGGCCATCCGCTATCGCGATTTTTTCGATCGCCCCGCCGACGCGCGCTTCACGCGAGGTAAAGACGCACGCACCGCGCCTCCGCGCCTCGGGATAGCATTTTCGCTCGGCACGACGGAGGGGCAGGGGCCGTTCTTCGCGCTGCGCTCGCTCTTTCCGCTGTTCACGCGCATTCAGGCCTGGAACATGCAGCGCGAAGCACCGGACTCGTGGCTAAAACCGCACGGTCCCAAATTTCCATTTTGGGACTTTGGACGTGGCAAGGACAACAAGATTCTCGGCAAGCTGCCACAGGTGAATCCGGCGCTGTTTCTGTTCGGCACCGATCGCTATGTCGGCTACTACCGGAAGGCCGTACATACACCCGCTGCGCGCGAAGTCAGCTGGGTACCTCGCTACCTTCCACTGCAGCAGCTGCGCATCGGTCAGCTCTTGATCGCCGGCATGCCCAACGAACCGACCACGGTTTCCGGACGCCGTCTGCGCGGTGCCCTCGACAGCGCCTGGGGCGGCGCCGGGGTGGAGCGTATCGTCATCGGTGCGTACTCCAACGCATACTGTGGCTACCTCACGACCCCCGAAGAGTACCAAGAGCAAGCCTACGAGGGTGCGTCGACTCTTTACGGGCAGTGGTCGCTGCCAGTGTTTTGCACGGAGCATGTCGAGCTGACCCGCGCAATGCGCAACGGCGAGGGACAGTCGACGCTCGGCGAGCCGCCGGCGAAGGTTCCGTTCGATTGGTGCCTGGAAGCCCCGATTCGTGACGGCGCGCGGGGCCGCCGCCCAGCGACGCTTGGACCGCTCTGAGCCGGCCAACCCTGCGTTAAGGCCGGCAGGAAGACCTGCGACCGCCCGCGGTCGCGTCGAACCATGATAGCCAGGGGAGCAGGAGTCACTCGATGGACAAGGAAGTCATTCACACAGACGCCGCTCCCGGC
Source organism: Myxococcales bacterium (assembly GCA_043752365.1). Lineage (GTDB taxonomy): Bacteria > Myxococcota_A > Polyangia > Polyangiales > Polyangiaceae > PMG-095. The sequence goes on from JAYUYU010000106.1 coordinate 8,322, forward strand.
GCCGTTGGTCCCTACTCGCAGGGCATCCGCGCCGGCGGGTTCATCTTTACCGCCGGGCAAATCGCGCTCGACCCAGCATCTGGCAAAATGGTCGGGGCGACGGTCGAAGAGCAGACACGCCGCGTGCTCGAGAACCTCAAGGCGGTGCTCGAAGCCGCTGGCAGCGGCCTGCACAAGGTCGTCAAAACGACCGTATTCATCACTGACATGGCGCACTACGCCAAAATGAACGCGGTGTACGCGGAGTACTTCACGGCAGCGCCTCCCGCTCGCTCGTGCCTGCCAATGGCGTCGCTGCCGCTCGGCGGTTTGGTCGAGATCGAGTGTGTGGCGCTCGCGTAGTCGGAGTCGCCTTCAAACGCGAGCTTGGATTGGAAGGGTGAAGTAGAAGGTACTACCCTGGCCGTTCGTGCTCTCCGCCCAAATGCGACCGCCGTGCCCTTCCACGATGCACTTGGAGATGAAGAGGCCTAGCCCAACGCCGCGCCGGTCGTTCTCGGCCACTTGCAGGAAGCGCTCGAAGACGGCTTCCAACTTGTCCGGAGGCATGCCCTGGCCCGTGTCCGCGATGGCAAAGCGCAGCTCTCCTTGGATGCATTCGACGCCGACGACAACCTTGCCGTTCGTCGGCGTAAACTTGATGGCGTTGCTGAGCAAGTTGACCAACACTTGGAGAACGCGCGCTGGATCGAACGAAACGACTGGCAGCGACGGCGCGATCTCTACCGTGAGCGAAACCCCCCTATCGGAGGTTTGCGCCTGAAAGCTTTCCACCGCCTCGCTTACGACCTCCGCCGGATTCGTGACCTCAGGGTGCACGCCAAGTACCCCGGCTTGGATGCTGGCGACGTCCACCAGGTCGCCGACGAGCCGGTTCATGCGAGCGCCGGTGCGTTGGATCCGCTGAGCGTAGCCGACGATCTGCCCTGCATCCTTCTCTTGCGACATGCTGCTCGCGATAAGTGACGCGAAGCCGATGATATTACCCAGCATGTTCCTCAAGTCGTGGCTGACGATGCCCAAGAAGGCGTCCCGCGCAGTCACCACGACGTCGGACCGAGCGCGCTCATGCGAAAGGTCCCTGTCGGTTTCCTGTCGCTCGACGGACGGCTGCGTCTGCTCGGCACGTTCCGCGCGCAGCGTTTCGTCGGCAGAGGCCCGATCTCGTTGCAGCGCTTGATCTTCCCGCTCCCGCTCGAGAAGCTTGGCGGACTGCGCGTTGGGGGGCCCCAGTTGAAGATCGGACTTGTCGCGGGCCGCCGCGAGTACTTCGTCCGCGCGCGCACGAGCCTTCTCGATGATTGCATCCGCAGCATCATCGATACCCGCCTGCTTCTCGGCGAGATCAGCATCCGCCTTCCTACGCTCGACGCGCAGGCTCTCGTCGGTCTGTTCGCGTTCGGGCGTCTTGTCCTCAATGGGCATGGCAGAGAGGCAGTCTACCACTGTCGACTGACGCGCAGCTCGAGCATCTGAGGCATAAGGCCTCGATAGCTGCGTCGCAAGTCGACCGCTCGCGCTGTCTTGCTTTCGAGGGGGCGCCAAGGCACGCTCCCGTGTGATGCCTCCGCAGAGCGACCCCGCGGAGCGTGCGCAAGACTACGTAACCCCGCCTTTCCTGGTGGTCGCCGTGGGCGCCTCCGCGGGCGGACTCGCGGCGTTTGGGGGCTTACTTAGCGAGGTGCCTCGCGACGCGCCGCTCGCCGTCGTCCTGGTACAGCACATGAGCCGAACGCAGCCCAGCCTCCTGCCGGAGATCCTCGCTGGGCGAACCCCCCTGCAGGTCGCGCAGGCGACCGATGGAGTTCGCGTCGAAGCCGGTCACGTGTATGTGATTCCGCCGGACAAGCACATGACGGTCATCGACGGGCACCTGCGTCTTTGTCCGCGGCCGGAGGGTCGCTGGTCGCTTCAAGTGAACGCGCTGTTTCGTTCGGTGGCCAAGTACTATCGCGATAAGGCAGTCGGGGTCATTCTGTCCGGCGCTCTGAGCGACGGCGCTGACGGCTTCGTGGAAATCAAAGCCGTTGGCGGCATCACGATCGCTCAGCTTCCCGAAGAAGCGCAGACCGAAGGCATGCCCCGTGCGGCCATCGCAACGGGGAGTGTCGACCTGGTATTGCCCGTGCACGAAATACGCGATGAGCTGTTGCGGCTCGCGGCAATGCCGCGATTCAAGCGACAGCCAGCCGACGACCAGTGACCCGGCCGCGTTTGCGTTGCATCGATAGTCCGACCCCGCTCAGCCAGGCCCGCGGCTAGGTCTTTTCGAACAGTCGGCGCTGTTTGACCAGATCCGCGGTGGAAAGCTTGAAGGCGTTGATGAAGCTCGCGTAGCGGTCGGCGATCTCGCGGTCGAGCTGCTCGGCGCAGAACAGGATCGCGACTACCAGCGTGCCGTCCAAGTAGGCGCCGCCCGTGCCAAAGACGCTGCGCACCGACTCGGCTCGAACGAAATCGTGCGCCGGGATTACCAGCCGCCCCTCCGCGTCTGTCGTACTGAGCGCGTTGGAAACGAAAAATGTCGCGCTGCGCCCGCGTAGCAGCTCTTTGGAGGCCAGCGGACGGCCATGGTCCAGCCCGTGAACGTCGACTCGCAGATCAGCAAGTAGCCGCGCGATCATCGGTGCCTGCGCGACGCTCGCCGAGCTCAGCAACGGGATGGCCAGATGCCCCACCGACTGCCAGCGCTGGTTCCACTCGGCGCGACGGCCGCGCGTGCCCATCAAACACAACACTGGCGTGTGATCAGCTAGCGGCGCGCCCTGCGCGAGCCGCGTCGCGAAGCTCCGCTCAGGTTGGGGCAGCATCGAAAAGGGCAGCACCACGAACACCCGCGCCAGCACGACCGACTCGAACGCCTCGGCGAAAATTCCGGCCAATTGCTGTGCGGCCCCGGACAGCGACCCGGCGCGCGCGACGCGCAAAACCTCGCCGCGAAGGTGCTGAATGTCGGGCCAGTTAGCGCGTGCCAGTGAGCCGAGCGTTCGCATGCTGGTTAACGCTCCGAATCCTGGAGTCCAGAGCGGCAAGTCGCGAGCGCCTCGCGCAGGGTGCGCACCAAAGCGCCGGCGCTGACCGGCTTGGCCAGGTGCCACTGAAAGCCAGCTGCGACCGCCGCCGATTGATCGAGATCGCGCGTGTACGCGGTGAGGGCGACCGCCGGGGTGCGACGACCCCCGGCCTGGGACTCGAGCGCGCGCACGCGCCGAATGAAGGTGTAGCCGTCCATGTTGGGCATTCCGATATCCGAGACGATGATATCCGCCGGCTGCGCCTCGAACGTCGCAAGCCCTTCCTGTGCCGACGCTGCGACGCTGACCTCGGCTCCGCTGGAGCGCAGAATCAGCGCTATCAAGTCGCGACTGTCGGCATCGTCCTCCACCACCAGCACGTGGACCCCGCGCAACGCGTTCGGGCGCGCGCTTTCCACCGCGTCACCACCGAGCACCTCCCGTCGTGGGGGAACGCCCAGCCCGGCTGTGGCGGCGTCGGCCCGGCGCGGCAGTCGAACCACGAAGCGTGCCCCGCCCCCGGACCCGGGGCTTTGCGCGGTCACGCTTCCCCCGTGCGCCTCGAGCAGCGAAAGCACGATTGCCAGCCCGAGCCCCAGGCCGCCCGCACGTCGGGTCGCGGTCGGATCGGCTTGCCTGAAACGCTCGAACACGTAGGGCAGGAACTCGGGCGCGATGCCGATGCCGCTGTCCTGGACGGCGATCGTGACGGTCGTGTCGTCCTGTTCGGCGCGCACCTGTACGCGGCCATTGCTCGGCGTGAATTTGACTGCGTTCGACAGCAAGTTCCAGATCACCTGCTGCAAGCGCTCGGCGTCAGCCTCGATGTCGCCGACCGAGTCGACGTCGACCTCGAGCGCGATGCCCTTGGCTTTGGCGGCAGGGCGAATGGCCTCGAGCGCCGGTTGAACGAAGCTTGCGACGCTGACGCGCGACACGCACAGCTGCAATTTGCCCGTCACGATGCGAGAGATGTCGAGAATGTCTTCGATTAGCCGCGACTGAGCGAGGGCGTTACGCTTGATCACCGTGATGCCCTTCGCCAAAAGCTCGGGGTTCGGGCCGGCGTTGGACAGTAGCGTCGTCCAACCCAAGATGGCGTTCAGCGGGGTTCGCAGCTCGTGTGAGGCGACCGCCAAGAACTCGTCCTTCATGCGGTTGGCGCTCTCCGCGCTGGCGCGCGCAGCGCGCTCCGATTCAAATAGCCGGTCGCGCTCGGCCTCCGCTTCGCGTCGGCGCTTGCGCTCCGTGGCCATGGCCAGCGCGCGCAACACGGCCGCAGGCAGGCGTTCCAGACGGCTCTTGAGCACGTAATCGGTGGCGCCGCGCTGCAGCGTCTCGACCGCGCGTTCTTCGCCGATGGCGCCCGATACGAAGATGAACGGTACGTCCGGCAGCCGCTGCTTCACCGCTTCGAGGGCGGCCAGGCCGCCGTAGCCCGGTAGCGCGAAGTCGGACAACACCAGATCGACGCCCTGCCGGCTCAGCTCGGTTACGAATTCGGCTTCGCTGGCCGAGCGCCGAACGGCGACCGCGAGTCCTCCGGCGCGCAGCTGTTCGACTATGAGCTCGGCGTCGAGGTCGTCGTCCTCGAGCAGCACGACGGCGATGGTGCGCGCTTCGATTGACACGGCTACTGCGCCAGGGGTGGCGGCTGGTTGAGCACCGCCCAAAACAGACCAAGCTCGCGGATAGCCTCGACGAAGCTTTGGAACTCGACTGGCTTTACCACGTAGGCGTTCACGCCCAAGTTGTAGCTTCGCACGATGTCGCGCTCCTCACGCGACGACGTCAGCATGACGACGGGCATGCGTTTGAGCGCGTCGTCATTGCGCAGCTGCTGCAGCACCTCCAGCCCGTCCACCTTGGGCAGCTTGATGTCGAGCAGCACCACGACGGGATTGCCGGTAGAGCGGCCGCTAAAGTTGCCGCGACAGTACAGGTAGTCGAGCGCCTGCTCGCCGTCGCGCACCACCACCACCTCGTTGGCCAGATTGTGCTGTCCCAAGGCGCCAAGCGTCAATTCCACGTCCTGCTCGCTGTCTTCTACCAACAAGATTTTTCCAGTTTCCGTCATGAATCCGCTTTCTCGTGGTGGGAACCGGGAGCCCCGGTAGCGTCGCTGTCCGGCCGAACCGCGGCTGCTTGACGCGGCAACGACACGAAGAATGTGGCGCCCTGGTTCGGCGTGGACTCGGCCCAGATGCGCCCGTCGTGGCGGTTGATCACGCGGCGGGCGGTGGCCAGCCCAATGCCGGTGCCGGCGAACTCCTTCTCCGAGTGCAGACGCTGAAAAACCCCAAAGAGCTTGTGCGCGTAGTCCATGTTGAAGCCCGCCCCGTTGTCCTTCACCCAAATCACGTGCTCGTGCTCGTTGGATTCGGAGTCGACTGCTATGCGCGCGTCGTCGCGCCGCTGCGTGTATTTTACGGCGTTCGTGAGCAGATTGCTGATCACCAGACGCAGCATCCCGGCGTCGGCCAGCACGGTCGGCAGCTCGCCGATCGACCATTCAACGCGCCGCGAGTGCGTTTCGGGCTTCAGCTCCTGCACCACCGAGCGCACCAGGTCCAGCAGGCTCACCGGTCGCTTGCTCAGCTCCGCGCGACCCAGGCGCGAGAACGCCAACAGTCCGTCGATCAGCGCCCCCATCTGGACCGAAGCCTGCTTGATGGTATTTAAGTAGTGATGACCTTTGTCGTCCAGCTGCGGGGCCGCATGTAGACGCAGCAGGTCCACGAAGCCGCTCACGTGGCGAATCGGCGCGCGCAAGTCGTGCGAGACGGTGTAGGAAAAGGATTCCAGCTCGCGGTTGGCTTCAATGAGTGACGCCGTGCGCTGCTCCACCTTCATTTCGAGGGTTTCGTTCAGCTGCCGCACCTCCTGATACAGGAGGGAGTTCTCGAGCGCCGCGCCGGCGCGGCGGGCCAGCTTTTCGGCGAACGCCAGGTCCCGCTCGTCGAACGTCCGCTCGCCCTCGCCAACCAGCGAGATGGCGCCCAGCACGTGACCGTGAGCCAGCATGGGCACCGCGATATAGCCATGCAGGCCGAGCGCGCGGATTAGACGCAGGTGGTCCTCGTCGCGCGCGGCCGCCACTAAGAGCTCGTCCGGAATGATCGGCACTAGCTCGGCTTTTCCGCTGCGGATCACCGCTGGTACGCCAGTCGCGGCGTCCATCGGCGTGGGATACTTGCGCTCCAGCTCGTGCGCGAGCGCCACCTTGCCAGGGTCATTGTGCACGACCGCGATTCGCCGAATCGCGCCGTCTTCCAACACGTCGATGGCGCACCAATCAGCCACAGACGGCACCATCGCGCGGGCCACATTAGCCAGCGTCTGTTCGTAATCGATGGACTCGGCCAAAATGGCAGAAACTGCCGCCAGATTCTTTTGATCGTCGGCGGCTCGCTTGCGCTCGGTCACGTTCCGCGACACGCCGACGAGCTCGACCGCCTTGCCTCTGGCGTCGAAAATCGGCGATTTTACCGTGTGAAAGTAGCGTGTTCGACCGTCGCGGGCCTGATTCGGTTCCTCGACGCGCTCGACGGGCTCGCCGCTGAGAAAAACCTGCCGATCATCGGCGTTGTACTGCTGGGTGAAGTCGATTTCGTTGAACGGCACGTCGGTGATGCCACGCAGCTCTTCTTGCGACACGCCGTAGTAGCGGCAGGTTGCCGCGTTGGCGTACGTCACGCGCAGGCGCTCGTCCTTGCAGAAGATCAGGTCGTCGACAGAGTCGAGGACTTGCTCGAAGCGACGCTGGCTGAGCGCATAGCTGTCATTGGCTTCGCGCAGCCTGGCCTCAGTCGCGTGCGACTGACGAAGCTGCCGGGCGCTCTCGAACACGGGCCCAATCACCGCGGCCATTGCCTGCGCGGCGCGCGCTTGCCGGGCGCCGAAAGCGCCGACCCTGGCGTCGCTAAACACCAGACCACCCACGACTGCCCCGTCCGCCCCACGCAGTGGCAACGCCAGGTAGCTACGCACCAGCCGGTCAGCGGGAGGCAGAGCGGCATGCAGCGCGCCGCTCTGAAAACGCGCGTCTTGCGTGACATCCTCACTCTGAACGACGCTGTCACCCTCGAAGCTGGCGGTCACGGCCGCGACCTCGGCACCCAGTAGCCGCGCCGCTTCGTCGCTCAGCCCTCGAGCATCACTCTCGGTAGCCAGCCTGGCGACGCGCGCGAGCACGGCGATCAGGTCCCGCTCGGCTTCGAGTTCGGCTTCGAGCCCGGCGAACCGTTGATTCGCGTTTGCCGCGCCTGGCGACGATTGCGACATCGAGAGCCCACCGTCCCACGCGCCAACTCTCCAAGTCAACGCACTGGCGCGACAAATTCGCTCAAATGTGTCACGCGGTTCGGGTGCCGCTCGAAGCACCACGGTGCATCTTGCCTCGCTACAACGGTGGCAGCTCTGCCCTTAAACTGCGGTCTTGAGCATGCCTGTCGAAAGCGCTTCAGTCCCCGCAGCAACTGCCAGGAAGAGGTTCATTGACGTGCCCCCGACGGCACCGTTGTTCATCGTGCTCAATCGCGGCTCTGGCAAGCATGGCGAGGGGGACGTACGGCTCAGCATCGAGGCCGCACTAACCGAGGCGGGCAGGGAATTTTCGATTCACGAAGTCGAGGAGCCGTCGCAGCTCGATAGCTTCGCCACCGAAGTCGTGACCAAGGCGCGGGCTTGCGGTGGGGTCGTGGTAGCGGCGGGCGGCGATGGGACGATCAACGCGGTGGCCACCGCCGCCTTGGGCAGTGGTTGTCCGTTCGGGGTGCTGCCGCTCGGCACGTTCAACTACTTTAGTCGAGTGCACGGCATCCCGTCCGACCTGCCAGGTGCCTGCCAGGTGCTGCTGGGCGCGCAGGCCTTCGAGGTTCAGGTCGGTTTGGTGAACGATCGCGTTTTTCTCGTCAATGGCAGCTTAGGCGCCTATCCCGAGCTCTTGGAAGAGCGCGAAATTGCGAAGCACCGCCTGGGTCGAAGTCGCTTGGTCGCGATCGCGGCAGGGCTGCGAAGCCTACTGCGCTCTCATCGCCATGTGCGGCTCGACATCGAGGCCCAGCGGGGCTCGCGAAGCGTGATAGCCGAAACGCTATTCGTCTCCAACAATCGCCTGCAGCTGAAGCGTGTCGGCATCGCCGACAGCGAGCTGGTCGAGCACGACCGCCTGATCGCCGTGTTGGTGCGACCTGCGGGTGTGCTGGGCACGCTGGGCCTCATACTGCGCGCGCTGCTCGGGCGGCTAGGCGATGCCGAACAGGTCACGAGCTTCGACTTCGAACGCATGACCGTGCGCCCCCGCCTCAGGAAACGCCGGGTCAAGGTAGCCAAGGATGGCGAGGTGGAGACCTTGGCTGCGCCGTTGACGTTCCGTGTTGCGTCAAGCGCGCTCTGTCTGCTGCGTCCTGCCGTCGTTGGGGAGGACCCCGGTTGACGCTGCTGCTGCAGGTGTCGGATGCGCATTTCGGTACCGAGCGTCCTCGGGTGGTCGAGGCATTGGTCGAGTTATCGCGACACCTCGCGCCAGACCTACTGATTCTGAGCGGGGACCTAACCCAGCGAGCGCGGGCAGCGCAGTTCGAGGCCGCAGTGGCCTTCGTCCGACGCCTGGCCGTTCCACGGGTACTTGCGATCCCAGGTAATCACGACATCCCGTTGTTCGACGTAGTCACACGCTTCGGCGATCCTTACGCGCGCTATCGAAAGGCGTTTGGTAACGACCTCGAACCGACTTTCAGTGCTCCAGATTGCCTGGTGCTGGGAGTCAAGACGACACGACGCTACCGTCACGTCGACGGCGAAATTTCAGCCGAGCAGCGGAGTCGCATCGCTCGCGGGCTGCAGCAGGCCTCTCCGCAGCAATTGCGCGTGCTCGTGCTGCACCAGCCGGTGGCCGTGCCACGCGCATCGGAACAACACAATGTCGTGCACGGAGCGGCGGACGCCATTCACGCTTGGGGGCAGGCGGGCGCGGACGTCATCCTTGCAGGTCACATTCATCTGCCTTTCGTCTTGCCGTTGCATGAGAGCGCGCAGCTCAATCGCCCGGTCTGGGCCGTCAACGCCGGGACGGCGGTGTCGTCGCGAACTCGCAACGACGCCGGCAATTCGGTCAACGTGCTGCGGGCTAGCGAATCAGGGCGAGCG
>JAYUYU010000107.1:0-7480 GCA_043752365.1 Myxococcales bacterium
CATGGCGCTGCTCCCGATCCTGAACTATCCCGACCCGCGGCTGCGTGAAACCGCCAAACCGGTCGAGAAGATTACGCCCGAAATTCTGGAGCTGGTCGAGAACATGGCCGAGACCATGTACGACGCGCCGGGCTGCGGCCTCGCCGCCAACCAGGTCGGCGTGGCGCTGCGCATATTCGTGGTCGACACCGCCGCCGAGGACGAGCCGAGCGATCTCAAGGTCTTCATCAACCCCGAAATCCTCGAACTCGACGGCGTGCAAATCTGGGAAGAGGGCTGCCTCTCCTTCCCGGGCGCCACCGAAGAAATCAAGCGGGCGGAACGCGTCAAGGTGCGCGCCCTCGATTGCGCCGGCAAAGAGTTCACGCTCGAAGCCGATGGCCTTTTGGCCGTCGCCATCCAGCACGAAAACGACCACTTGAACGGCGTGCTCATGATCGACAAGCTCTCCGCGTTGAAGAAACGCATGATGAGCAAGAAGGTCGAAAAGGCGAAAGCCGAAGCGCGACCTTGAGAGAGTAGTGAGGATTGAGTCCGATCAATCCGTGGCGGCGCAGTTACGCCGAGCGTTTCGTTCACGCTCCCACTCAATCCTCACGCCTCAATCCTCACTACCTACGTCAGCGAGAGGGCGGCCGCGAGAACAACGACGAATCTAAATTTTCACCGCGGGCGCGCATGGTTTCGACGACTTGGGGCACGGTGCCGGCGGGGTTGAAGGTGCCTTCCACGGCGCCGCCCGCAGCCGTTCGATCGGGCACGAACGTGAAGATGTCTTGCAGCACGATCTCGTCGGCGGTGACGCCCGTCAGCTCGACGACCCGCAGCACGCGCACGCGCTCGTCGCGCAGCCGCGCCACCTCGACCACCACATCGTAGGCGCCAGCCAACAACTCGCGCGCCGCCCGAATGCCGAGGCCAGGACGCGCTGAGGCAATCTCGGCCGAAAGTCGCATTAGCGCGCGCTTGATGGTGCTTGCGTGGCGTAGCGCGAGCACGCCGTCCACCCCCGAAGCCACCATTTCGGTGACGGCAGCGGTCACCTCGGGCGTGCCCAGGCGCGCCGCGAAGCGCACGCCAGGAATGCCGGCTTTGACCGCCAGCGTGCGGCGCGCGTCCGCCACGCTACCGAGCCCGAAGTCGACCGCGACCTCGGATTGACCCACGACGCCGTCCCCGACCCACACCGAGCGCGCGTCGCCCTGCGAGCCCACCAGCGCGGACAGCAGCTGCTCGGCCGAGCCATCGTGCCCGCCAACGACGAGCACGTTGACCCGCCCGACCAAGCAATGACGGAAGAACGTCGCGATTGCGCGAGAGATGACCCCCCGCCGCACCAGCTCGTCGAGCGTGAGCGCCAGACGTTCGGCTTTGCGAATCAAAACGCTGGCGGCCTTGCCGGTCGCGCCCGCATCCACCGAGATGCGCGAGCCGCCTTCCAGTCGGAACTCCGAGTCACTGCCGCCTTGCATGGCGTCGAAGCGCAGCCTGGCGACCGCCCAGCGCAAAGCGCGCTCGGAGCTGAATCCGGGCTCGATAGCCAGCGAACGCCCCGCGCGGGCGGCGACCACCTGGTCGAAGCGGACGACGCCAATCTCGCTGACCGAAGCGTCCGCCAGCAGGTCGCCGAGCGGCCCCAGCTCCAGCAGCTCGTCGCGGGCTAGCTCGAGCAGGCGCTCCGGCGAAAGGCTCATCGGCGCGTCCTTCACGCTCGAAACCTTGCCCACCAGCTCGCGCAGCGCGGCTTCGACGCGCTCGGCCAAATCGGCGGCAAGCGGGGGATCGAACGAGGCGGCGCCCAAGCGCTCGACCACGGACTCCACGACCGAGCGGAGCACGCCCGAGAGCGCGTTGCGCTCGTGGCTGGGCGAGTCGTCCTGGGTGGTGCGACCGACGTGGTGAGTACCAGTGGTCTCGTTCGCCGGAAAGCTACCGGGCCGCAGCGGCGGATCGGAACCCGCAGCGCTGGATGGCGGTCGCGGCGGCTCGAGAGTGCGAGCCGGACCGGGGATGCGCGTCAGCTCGTCCTCGTCCTCGGTAGCGGGTCGCATGCTGGCGGCTAAGTTCGCCGCGCCCGGACTCGGACCCGTCGTCGACACTTCGTCGGGTGCCGAGACGAGCTCCGGGCGGGAGTCGCCTTCGATTGGCAACGCGTCGCCCTGGCCTCCTGGTAGCTCGATGCGCAGCACGAAGTCGCCGACGTAAATGCGGTCGCCTTCCCGCACGATCGTGGCTTGCGTGATGCGCCGACGATTCACGTACGTGCCGTTCGTGCTGTTCAGGTCGGTCACGATGAAGCGACCGTCGCGGTAGAGCAGGCGCGCGTGGCGCTTGGAGACGTTACCCTTCGGCAACATCAGCTCGTTCCCTTGCACGCGGCCAACCGTCAGTTCGGCAGTCTCGAACTGCTCGCGACGCTCAGCGCCACCCTTTTCATGGACAACCACCGCGAACACGGGAGCTTGGGCGGTGGAGGTCGGGGAAATCACGAGGCTAAAGGATTGCCGATACAGCACCCCTCGTGTCAATCCGAAGTGTTATTTCGGTCGCCGAAAACGCCTCTTCGCGTAACGGCGTTTCAGCGTCGCATCACGGCAGGGCGCTCAGCGGCTGTCGTGCTGACGGCTTTTCACGTCAGTCGTAACCAGAGACAAGAGCTCGCCGGCCAGAGCCATCACGTCGCGCTCGCTGAAGCCACCCGCGCGGAATTCGCGGTAGATGTTTTTGGCGAGGATCGCGACGGCGCGGGGGTCTTGCGAAGGTTGGGTAACGGTTTGCGCCATGTTCGAAATTCCCTGTTGGGCGGTCGCTTACATCCAAGAATGATGCCGACGCTCGCGTGACGGCCACTAACAGCTATTTCGGCCAAAAACCCCAGTTCCCGGCCGAAAGACGCGAACCGGATTACGCACCATCGCTGCGAAATTTGAACTGGAAGCGCAGAGGATTACGCGCAGACTGCAACTGGTCAAACCTGTCGGCTCACGCCTCGATGCTCGCCCCTCGATAGTTTGCGATGACGTCGCGGCTGGGGCGCTCGAGCCCGCACACGGCGCTCGTGATGAGTTCGCGCCCGTCGTCCGCAAAATAGAGCGCCTCCCCGACGCTGGGACGGTCGCAGACCGGGACGGCGGCGCCGTTGGGGTGAAAGTGAACGCCTCCAGACAACCGGCGACCGATCGCCAAGTGGGACGGCAACCACTTGCTGGAGCGCCGATCGCGGACCGCCACGCAGCGCTCTCCTCGGAAGTGGTACTCGGTATTTTTGGTCACAAACACGCGATTTTTGCGACGATCAGGACCTGCGTAGCTGGTTTCAGCCTTCATTTCGCTAATTAGAGGAGAAGAAGACCCGCCGGGACAAATTCGCTGGCTCCTTGCAGACGCTTCGCGAAGCCCTTCGCTAGCGAGGGCGCCCGGCCGCCGCCCGGTAACGCGGCGCGCCGCCGGGCCTTCGCGGAGAACTTTACTGGGTAAAGGGTCTCCGGCGTACGATCCGATCGTGAAGCCACGAGCGCGAGGCCCAGGTCTGAAGAAGACGCATGCGCTGCCGTTGCTGAGCACACGGAAGGTCGAGCTCTGGCAGGCCTCGGACTATCGCTGGCGCGAGCTGTTCGAGGCGGCAGATGTCATGAGCGAAGGGGCGACGCGCGACGAGCCCGACGGCCAGATGTACTACGGCTCGACCAGCATCTTGCTGCCCTTCTCGTCGCGAGGTGGGCTCGTGCCCGACGACCAAGCCGAGCCGGTTGCGCGCTTGCTCACGCGCGATCCTCACGCGAGGCTGCGCGCCACGCGCATCGCCCGCCTGGAAGCGCAGGTCCGCTCGGCGGCGCCTATCGGTCGGGTGCGTGCCGAGCTGGGCGTCAGCGTGGTCGCCCATGGCATTCAAGTCGGCGTCGAGGTCGAAGCGCGTGTGCACAAGGAGCTGAGCGCTCACGAGCGCGCCCCGAAGAAGGCGCAGCCGCCTCGCACGAAGCGCGGCGCGCAAGCCTCTTGAACTGCGAAGGGCGCGTCGGCGTCCGGCGCGATCGCTACTTTGTGTGACGTGAGTCAAGAAGTAATTTCCAAGTATGACTTTCGTCACGTTGCTCACCGCGCGCTCCACGCACAACGCTTCGGCGTAACGTTCAATCGAGCTAAGATCGCGGCTAAGGGTGCGAGCGCTTGACAGGAGGCGCCGCGCAGAAAATTGTTCCGCTTTGCTTCCACAAGGCACCCAGAGGGAACTACGTTTTTGGTCTTGGACAGCGTGATGAGCCGCAAGAAGCAGCGCGATGACAAGGTCATTCACGTCGTCTTCGGCCCTGGTGGTGGCCGGGTCGAACGGAATGATCCCAAGGCCGCCGACGCCGCGGCGGAGCCTCAAAGCGGGCGTGAGCCGCTGACTGATCTATTCAGCGGCACAGAAATCGCGCGTTTGCTGGACTTGACGCCGGCGCGCCTGCGCACGCTCGACCGCGCGGGTGTGGTCTCGCCGACCGGTCGCCGCAAGGGGCGCCGTGCCTACACTTTCTCGGACCTAATCGCCCTCAGAACCGCGCAAACGCTGCTGGCCCAGCGCGTGCGGCTGCGCGACGTGACGCGCGCCGTCAACGCGTTGAAGAAGACCTTGCCCAAGGTCACGCGCCCGCTGCAAGAGCTGCGCATCGTCTCCGACGGCCAGCGTGTCATCGTCCGCACGCAAGACGGAGCCTTCGAGCCGCTCACCGGCCAGATGGTCCTGGACTTCGAGGTCAAGTCCTTGCGCGACGACGTAGTGCGCGTGCTGCGCCCCTCCGCGGGTCGCGAACGAGCCCGCACCGCCTACGAGCTGTACCTGCGCGCGAGTCAGCTGGACGAAGATCCGGGCACGATGGACGAGGCGGAGCGGCTCTACGGCGAGGCCATCGGGCTCGATCCGTGGCTCGCCATCGCCTACACGAACCTTGGCAACATTCGCTTCCGACGCCATGACGCCGAGGGCGCCGAGACGTTGTACCGCCGCGCGCTGGAAATCGACGGCCGCCAGCCGGAGGCCCAGTACAACCTGGGTTACGTCATGCTCGAACGCGGCGAGCCGGAATCGAGCATTCCGCTTTTCCACGGTGCCATCGAGGCCGACCCCAAATTCTCCGACGCGTACTTCAACCTCGCCATGGCCTACGAACAGGTCGGCGAGACGCAAAAAGCTCGACCGTTCTGGAAGAATTACATTTCGCTCGAGCCCTCCGGTACGTGGACCGAAATCGCTCGCCGGCATTTGTAGCCGTTCGGGCGGGCTAGCGGGCGCCTAGACCCAGCTTGCGATGCGTCAGGCTGGGCAGCGAGCGCCGGATGGCTTGCAGCCGCGCACGCTCCAGTGTCGCGGTCACCAAGCCCACGCCGTCCGAAGCCTCCGCCACTACCGTGCCCCACGGGTCGGCAATGAGTGCATGACCGTAGGTGGTGCGAGCACCAGGGTGCGCGCCATGCTGCGCTGCCGCCACGACGAACGCCTGCGCCTCGATGGCGCGCGCACGTAGCAGCACGTGCCAATGGTCCTTGCCGGTGTGGAGGGTGAACGCCGCCGGCACCAGCAACACCTCGGCACCTTGCTCGCTGAGGGCGCGATACAACTCCGGGAAGCGCAGGTCGTAGCAGATCGACAGCCCGAGCTTGAAGCCGCCGACCTCGACCACGACTGGCGTGCTGCCGGGCGACGTACCCGCAGACTCGGAGTAGCTGCCCGCGTTGCCGAGCTCGACGTCGAACAAATGAATTTTGCGATAGATCGCCAGCTCAACGCCGTCGGCGCCAACGACCAGCAGCGTGTTGTGCGGACGTTGCGCGTCGGCGCTGCGTTCCGGAAAACCGCCACCGACCACGCAAACCCGAAATTCCTTGGCCATCGCGGCCAGGGCCGTGGCAATGCGCCCGCCGGCCAGCGCTTCGGCTACCTGGCACTTGTCCGCCTCCGGGCCGAAGAACGCGAAATTCTCCGGCAAGACCACCAGCTCGGCCCCGCGCTCGGCGGCGCGGCTCACCAACTGCCGGCAGCTTTCGAGGTTCTGGCCAACGTCGGCCTGGCTGTTTAGCTGCAGCGCCGCAACGGTGAGCTCGTCTTTTGCCATAGCCGTTTCATAGCCTATGCTGCCGGGAGTGGAAGCCCCGACCGGCGCCATGCAGGAGTTTCGCGGGAGCCCCAGCCAGCCGCCCCGCAAGCGGCAGCCGGGCCTCGTGCTGCTCTACGCCGACACGTTTCGTGAGCTACCGCCGGCCTTCTTGCTGAAGCAAGAGCGTCACGTCATCGGCCGTGATGCCGGCTCGGCTGACCTGACGCTCAAGGCCCCGGCCGTTTCGCGCGTGCACGCCGAAGTCATCCGCGATGGCCGGCGCTTCGTGGTGCGAGACCTGGGCAGCCGCAACGGTGTGCTCGTCAACGGGCGCAAGGTGCAGGCCAGCGAGCTGGAGCCGCTCGACGAGGTGCGCATTGGCGACGCCATCTTCAAGTTCGTCGAAAGCGACGCCGACGAGTTCGGGCGCTACCGCGTCGACGGCGCGCTGCCGGCGGGTGAAAAACGCCGCGCCCAGCAGCCGAGCCCGCTGGCGGGCGGTTACCAGATCGACCTCATCGTCGCCGAAATCGAGCGCGTGGCGCCCACGCCGCTCAGCGTCATCGTGCGCGGCCCGAGCGGTACCGGCAAGGAGGTGATCGCCAGCGAGCTGCACCGCTTGAGCGGGCGGCGCGGCAAGCTTGCGGCCATCAACTGCACCGCCCTGCCCCAGAATCTGATCGAAAGCGAGCTGTTCGGCTACAAGCGCGGCGCTTTTTCAGGCGCCGATCGCGACAAGCCCGGTTTGATACGCCACGCCGACGGCGGCACCCTGCTGCTGGACGAAATCGGCGACATGCCGCTCGAGGCACAGGCCAAGCTGCTGCGCGTGCTGCAAGCGCGAGAGCTGTTGCCGCTCGGCGCCACGACGCCGGAGCCGGTAGACGTACGGGTCGTCGCGGCGACCCACCGTGATCTGGAGAGGCTGCAGCGCGAGGGCAAATTCCGCGAGGACTTGTTCGCGCGCCTCAACGAGTACTCGGTCGAGCTGCCTGCGCTGCACGAGCGCAAAGAAGACGTGTACTTGCTGGCGCAAACCTTCCTGGCGCGCCACGGCGGTGCCGGCAAGGCGCCGTCGTTCGCGTTCATGAGCGGGCTCTTGCACTACGATTTTCCGTACAACGTGCGCGAGCTGGAGGCCTGCATCAAACGCGCGCTGGCGCTAGCCGACGGCCCCGTGCTCGAGCCCGAGGTCCTGCCCGAAGCCGTGCAAGAAGCGATGAACGACTACGGCAAGAACGAAGGCGCGCGCGCGGCCGAGCCGGCCGAGGACGACGAAGCGCAAGGCGCCCCCGACGAGCCCGCGCTGCGCGAGCTGCTCGTCAAACATCAGGGCAACGTGGCCGCGGTCGGCCGCGAGCTTGGCAAAGCCCGCATGCAAATCCACCGCTGGATGAAGCGCTACG
>JAYUYU010000108.1:0-2905 GCA_043752365.1 Myxococcales bacterium
GCGGGCGCGCCACGCTACGGCCCCGCTACGTCACGTCGCAGCCCATGGGCGCGGGCGTCGTCGAAGCCGCCGGGGTGATCCTGAGCCTGCGGCAAAAGCTGTGATAAAAGACCCCCCGACGATGTCCCAAGACGATCTCGTAAAGCTCGGTCGCGACCACCTGTACCAAAACTACCGGCAGCCGCCGCTCGTGCTCACGCACGGTGAGGGCTCGCGCGTTTGGGACGCAGCCGGCAAGCAGTACTTCGACTTGTTCGCGGGCATCGCGGTCAGCACGCTGGGTCACGGTCACCCCGCGCTGGCGGCCGCCATCGCCGCCCAAGCCAAGCAGCTGATTCACCTCTCCAACTACTTCTACAACCAGCCCAACGTCGAGCTCGCCGCCCAGCTGACGCGCCTCACGGGTATGGACCGAGCGTTTTTTTGCAACTCGGGCACGGAAGCCAACGAGGCGCTGCTCAAGTTGGCGCGGCGCCATTTCTTCGCCAAGGGCGAGCCCGAACGCGTGCGCATCATCGCCTTCGACAACGCGTTTCACGGCCGGACCTTGGGCGCCCTCGCAGCGACCGGCACGCCCAAGTACCGCGAAGGCTTCGGCGTGCTGCCTGGCGTCACGCACGTGCCCTACGGCGACATCGCGCGCGTACGCCAGGAAATGGGCACCGATGTGGCGGCCATTTTGGTCGAGTCGATTCAGGGCGAAGGTGGCGTGTTGCCTGCGCCGCCCGGCTTTTTGCAGGCGCTGCGCGACATCGTCGACGAAGCCGGCGCGCTGCTGTTGGCCGACGAAATTCAGACCGGCATCGGCCGCACCGGCACATTCCTAGGCTTCCAGCAGTACGGCGTAAAACCCGACGCTTTGTCGCTAGCCAAAGGGCTCGCAGGCGGTGTGCCCATCGGCGCCATGCTGTGCACGCAGCAGCTGGCCGACGCGCTTCCACCCGGCAGCCATGGCTCCACGTTCGGCGGAAGTCCGCTCGCCTCGGCGGCCGCGCTGGCCGTGCTCGGCGCGCTCGAGCAAGAGCAACTGATGAAAGCCGCACAACAGCGTGGCGCACAGCTGACGGCGCGGCTGGCCGAGCTTGGCCAGAAATACCCCAAGCTTGTCGCCAGCACGCGCGGCACGGGGCTGTTGCAGGCCTTGGTCATGAAGGACGACGTCGACGCGCGCGCGCTGATGAGCAAGCTGCAGGACGCGGGGGTGCTGGTCACCATCGCGGGCGGCCAAGCCCTGCGCTTCACGCCAGCGCTCAACATCACCTCGGCCGAGCTCAGCAGCGCGCTCGACCTGATTGACCGTGTGCTCGGCACCTATCCATGAGCGCCGCGGCGGAGACACTGCCGTGCTCGACCTGTCGAGCACCGGTCGATCCGCTACGGGCGTCGCGCGTCGCGCATTTCGACGAGCGCTTTTGCTACTTCTGCAGCCCAGGTTGCGAGGAAAGGTACCGCGCAGCCGAGCCCGAGCGCTCGCAGGCGCGCCCCAAGGCCGTTGCAGCGCTACAGGCGCCCCTGCCGTCCTTCGACGACCCCAGTTGGGAGCGCGCCACGCCCAACCCGGAGCTCGACGCCGAGCCCGAGCTCACGCACGAGCTCGCCGAAGGGCCAGCGCCGCCCGGCTTTCGTGAGCCCGATCCCGATGACCCGGCGACCTCGCCCCACCTGGGCGTCGAAGACCCAGCGCTCTCGGTAGACGCGGGCACGCTGCTGTTGTCGCTCGCGGTGCTGGGGGCCACGCTGTCGCTCGTACTCTCGCTGACCGGCAGCTCGGAGTTGTCGCTGGCGGCGCGCTTGGTCGTCGCGGCGGTCGCCACCGCGGCGTTGGTCGCCGAGTGCGCGATGGGGCAGCGCAGCGCCACCGAGCTGCATCCGCTCGCCACGCTTTGCGGCCCGGTCGTCGCCGTCGCCGCGGCCATCGGTCTGCGCCTGTCCGAGCAGGCCGAAGCCGAAGGCGCGATTGGCCTTTGTGGCGTGATCACGCTGTGCGCGGCGCTCAGCCTGCTGTTCGTGCGGCGAGCGCGTCGCCCGCTCGAGCTCGAGCGCCTGCAGCTGCTCGCCGATTTGAACCACGCCGGCCGGCGCATCGTGGCAAACGGTGAAGTTGCGACCACCAATGCCGCAGATTTACGCCCCGGCGAAGAAATCGTCGTGGAGGCAGGCGACGTGTTGCCGGTCGACGCGACGGTGACGGCCGGCAGCGCACACGTGCTGCCGTGGCTCGGCGCCAAGCTTCAGGTCGAGCGGCGCGAAGGCGACAGCTTGGTCGCGGGCGCCAAAGTCATCGATGGCACGCTGCGAGCCATCGTCGGTTGGGCCGGCTACGACCGCGCGTGGATCCGCCTCACGCACGACCCACGCCGCCGCGCCGACCTGCACGGCAAGTCGGCGCGCTTGGGCCGCAACCTGGCCGAGAAAGCCGCGCCCTTCGCGGCAGGCTTCGCGGCGCTGCTCGCTTTCGCGGGCGCTGGCAGCAGCCCGTCGGTGCTGCTGCTCGGCATCGCCAGCTTCGCCGCGCTGGCCCAAGCCGGCGTCGCCGAGATCGGCTCGCTACAGCTGATGCGCGCGGTCTTGACGGCGTTGCGCCGCGGCATCGCGTTCCGCTCGGCCGACGCGCTCGATCGCGCCGGTCGAGTTTCGAGCGTCGCTTTCTGCGCGCGCGGCACGCTGCTCTTGGGTGAGCCCGAGGTAACCAGCATCGACGCGCTCGCCGGCCACGACGCCGAGGCAGTGCTTTCGTTCGCTGCCGGCGCCGAAGCCAGCACCGAGCACCCAGCAGCGGCGGCGGTGCTGCGGGCAGCTCGCGCACGCAGCATCCGACCCGACGCCGTGCGCAGCCCGACGCCGCTCTCCGGTCTCGGCATCACGGCCATTGCTGGCAGCGGGCAGCCCCTCGCCGTCGGCAGCC
>JAYUYU010000109.1:0-2902 GCA_043752365.1 Myxococcales bacterium
CCGCGACCTCGGTCCCCGGGTGCAGGCGCAGCCGAAGCCCCGCTTCCACATGGAGCGTGACTTGAGCGAGCAGCCGCCGCTCCGCCGCGCCGAGTTGAATGCGCTCGGGGTGGGGAGCGCCGATCGACAGCGAAACGTCATCGACGATTGCGACCAAGCCGAGCACGTCCGGCGCGCCGGTGATTCTGATGAACTCTTCGACATGACCGGCGCGCGGGTTGACCCCGACTACAGTGTTGATCGTCGAGACCAATTTCGGGAACCGCCACAGCGGATCCACTTCCGCCACCGGGATATTCGGCACTTGGGTGCTGTAGTACTCGTAGAGACCCTTCAGGCTGTCACTGGCTCCTGCCACGAATTCGAAGTGGTGCTCGCGGCGTCGCGCAATGCCGAGGTTCACCATCGTCGAAGTGAATAGGGGCTTGGCGCCTTCCAGCAGCCTTTCGCACCACGCCCGCCAATCGCCGTTGCCGTCGTGAGCTGCCTCGACCAGGCCTAGCGCGGCGCTCGTCTTAGTGATGGTGCGCGTCTTCAATTTCAACCACGGGCAGCGTAACCCCCAACGATTATGAAGCGGCGTAGTAATTTATTGCCAGGGCTGCCAACGAAACCCCGCCGCCAAGCCGGAACTGGCTGGTGATCCCCTGCACGAGTCTGCTCGGCGGAGCGGTCGCCTTGGCTCTGGTTCGACGCCAGCTTCACGAGCGACCTGGGCGACCTGGACGAGTTCCAAGGCTGGTTCGTCACGCCTGCCAACGGAGATTGGCGCTACGCCTATCCGCCTCGTCGAGCCTGTCTTTGTGTGGGTCATGGTGCCTCACGTACAGGCATAGCTGGACCAGGCAGGGGCCTCGCGGGTCGCGACACCTCCGAAAGTGCGATAGCATTGCACGGGTGCGAGCCGTTCGTTTCGTGTATCAGGTGTTCTATTCGGCTGCGGCTGCAGGGTTTGGCCTGTGCGGCATCGGATTGCTCGTGCTCTCCGCAGTGTCGCTGTTTCACGGCTTCTGGTCCACCGAAGGCTGGGGTTCTCAACAGCGTTTTCATGCCTTCATGCAGAGCATCGGCGTCTTGACCATCGCTGTTGCGTCGCTCGAGCTTTCGCAGACGGTGCTCGAGGAAGAAGTGCTGCGTGACTCGCAAATGAGCGCGCCTACTCGTGCGCGGCGATTTTTGAGCCGCTTTTTGGTGGTGGTCGTGGTCGCTTCCGCGGTCGAGTTCCTGATCGCCGTGTTCGAGCTACTGCATGGCGACAAGACGCGCTTGATTCACGCCGCCGCTATCGGCGTCGCGACCGCCGCCCTGCTCGCAGCATGGGGCGTCTTTATCCGCCTCAACGTCAGCGCCGAGCAGCTCGAACCGGAGGGCCTGCGCAAAGCCCAGGCCGAGGACGCGAAGGTGGAAAGCTAGCTCGCAGGGCCATGAGCCTGATAACGTTAGCGGTATGAAGTCCTTTCGACGTGCATTCGTGGTCGCCGCCTGGTGCGTGTCGGCGCTTCCCCTCCAAGCGTGCGGCAGCGACGACGATGGCGGGGGCTTGAGCGAAGCGCAGCGTCACGGCGTCGGGGCCGCCTGTGCGTCCGACGACGACTGCTTCGTCGGCGACGCCAAGCTCGTCTGCCTGCCCTTCAAGGGCGGGTACTGCGGGCTCGAAGGTTGTCGGTCGTCCGATGAGTGCCCGGCCGGGTCCGGTTGCGTCACGCACGACGACGGACGCGACTACTGCTTCTTGTTGTGCACAGAGAAAGCCGGCTGCAACTCCACTCGCCCGGTCGATATCGAAGCAAACTGCTCGTCCAAAATCACTTTCGCCGACGCCACCAAAGATAGCAAAGCCTGTATACCGCCGAGTTAGCTCAGCGGGCGCTTTCCAGCATCGCCCGCGATTGAGCCTCAGTTCGCGCAGGGGCCGACCGAGTCGGCGATGGGGGCGTAGTGCTTGCCGGCGTCGACTTGCCCGCTATCGAGACAATCGGACTCTTGGGTCGTGAGCGTCTTCCAGGCCAGGCCGGCAAGATCTGCGTCTGTCACCCAAACGCCGTTGGAGGCCGAAAGGGCGGGCCCACCGCGCGCTCAAAAGCACGCGATGGGCAAAGCCCGGTTCACGGCAGAGGCTGATCGTCCAGGCTGTTCAAAAACGCGATCATGTCTGCGCGTTCGTCCGCATTCTCGATGAAGAAGGGGTGGGGGTCACTCACGTCACGCGCACCCGGATCGAGAAGATCGGACAGGGTGGCTACTGAGTCGTCGTGTAGGAACGACGGCTTCCGAGCGAGATCCATGAGCAACGGCAAGGCGTTGCCCCGCGGTTGACCACGATTGCTCGCCTCGACGATGATCAACTTGTCGTCGAACGTGCCCATGGAATCGCGAACTGGAACGAGATCCGAAGCGGTCCGCTTGGCGGCTAGCACCCCTAGGTAGGCCGGCCACAGAGCTTCCCGCGCGGGGGCCTGGTCGAACAGCTCGACCGTGTCATTGAACGCCACGATGTTTTGCGGCACGAATTTGCTCTGGTCGTCGTTGTGGCAGGTAGTACATTGGGTGCGAAAGACCAGGCGGCCTCTAGAGATGGCGTCCGGATCCGACTTGTCGCCGGCGGGTGCGGGCAGCGAGTCGAGGTAGGCGTTCAGATTCTTCATTTTGACCGGATCGACTTGGATGCCGATCGGCGAGTCTTCGACCTTGGCGCCAGCGGCGAGGCCGACGGTGACGTCTGCTCGACCTGCTCGTCCCACGAACGGGTACCCCGTGGCGCCGCCCTTGGTGATGCCGATATCGGCCAAAATCAACTCGTAGTTGTCGGCGATCTCGACGCCGGCGGGCCCCCCGCGGTCCAGCAGGAACTTGCGGCCTCCGTCGGTCGTCAGGTCCGTAGGGTCGAACAGCGCCGTGTACA
>JAYUYU010000110.1:0-17355 GCA_043752365.1 Myxococcales bacterium
AATTTTCACGGTTCCAGCTCAGCGGCAGGGGTGGGACGGCCCGGCTCCTGCTGGGGGCTCGAGGATTTCGAAGTAGGAGTTGTGCCAAGTCGGCCGATAGCCGTGCTCCTTGAGGAAGCGGCTGATGGCCTTGCGGGTTGCAGCCTGTTTCGCCTCGAGCTTTCGCCGCCGCGCTGGCCAGTCGTTGGAGCGCGCCGAGCCAAGCGACCGAACCGCCACAGGCAAGCATTTGCTCGTGCCGAGGGCGGTCCGAAGTAGAGCCGGGACGACTGCCGGGTCATCGTCGGTCATGAGCCATGGGCGCCCCGTGTAGGGCCGGGTGAATGTTAGATACTGAAGCAGCGGCGTGCCGTCGTAAGCGAGCAGGTAGTCGCCTCGCGTAACGCGCTGCTCCAAGGCCGCAAGCACCTCCTGCAGGACCTTGGCTCGAGCGGGTGTCGTCAGCTGCGCGTAGAGTTGAGGATGGCCTACCGGCGTCCAAAGCTCTGGGCGTGGGCGGTCGCGATACGAGTACTCGAGACTTCTGTCAATGGACTCGCCAATGACTATGAGCCCCGCCACCATGGCTAGGGCTCGCAGCGGAGCGCGCGCTTCGGTCCCTGCCGAGAACAACACCGCAAGCGTGAGCGGCAGCGCGAACGTCACTCCGAGGAACCAGGCGCGGATTCCGTTATCGCTGCCGATCGCGGTGACGAAGAGCGCGACCAGGCCGATGAAGCAGGCCAAACGCACTTCGAAACCTTGGCCCAGTAGCCCGAGCGCGACCGATGCCAGAACCACGTAGCAAGGACCAACCACGAACCACGTCCACGGCTCGACGGTCGTGTGGTGACCAAAGTCGGTCAGCCCGTAGATTCCGGCGCCGACCAGCAGCGCGTACAGCCCCAACGCGACCAGCTTTGGCAGCCGGGGTGCGAGCTTGAACACGCCCGCGCCGAACCCAAGCACCAACAAGCCAGCCGGTACAGCGAGCAGCGTCTCGCGCCCCAGCTGCCTCATGAGTGAACCGATACCGTGATTGACGCTCGGAGAGGTCGGATGGAGCAAGTCGTAGGAGGCTTGCCAGAAGTACGTCCAGTGACCGAGCGCTCGCATGGTAGCGAGCGCCACCGCCACGCCCAGCACGTAGCCCGCGATGCCCGCGCCCAGCTCGCGCGGCAGAGCGCGCACCCGTGAGCGATCCAGCAGCGCGGCGAACAGCACCGCCGCCAACATGGCGGCGTGAAGTACGTTGGAAAGTCGAGCGAAGGGGCTCAAACCCAGGAAAAAACCGGCCAGCAGCAGGCCGCGCAGGTCGCGCTTGCACAGCGCCTGAAACAGCGTGGTGGCAGCCGCGGCGCTGAGCAGCGCCGTCGACGTGTTGTACGAAAACCAAGTCTCCCGCCGGCTCGCCAAGAACATGCTGACTACCAGCACACCGAGCACGGCCGCTCGCTCCCCGCAGCAGCGCCGCACGGCTCGAAACGACAAGAACACGCCGAGCGACGTACACAGTGCCCACAACGCTCGCAGGCCTACCGCCCCGAGGCGACCGAACAGCAGGTCCCAAACGCCGCCAATCGTGTTCGTAAGCCACATGTGCGAGGTGTGGGCGACGGCTTCGGGGTGACGCAAGAAGGAGCGATAGATGGTGAACAGGTAGCCCTGATCGGTGACGTCAACGCCCTGCCAGATGAAGAACCATGGCAGCACGAGTGCCGTAGCGAGAAGGAGCGTGTTCGAGCGCGCCATGCTCGAGTGAGTCTCCTGATCTTGGCTTCGAAGTCAACGGTTGACGGGCCGGATGGGAGGCAGTACTGCCGGGCCATCGATGTCCGGTGATGCGCGATCGGGATCCGACCCCTCGACCACACCGAAGGCGCGGAGGGCCGCAATACTGAACCAACTGTGGGAGCTGATTCGCTTCAGTTGGGTTGGCGGGCTCACCCTCTGCATCTACGCGGGCGAGCTGTGGCTGCTCGACCGAACCTGCGACTTTCCGACCTGGCTCGACGCGACCATTGCCTACGGACCCTGCTTGGTCGTCAACTACGCCTTGCATCGTTCGTTCACGTTTCGCAGCACCAAGCGGCACGCTTTGGCCGGGCCTCGCTACTTGGTCATTCAGTTGGGTGGCATGGCGATCAACACGGCTATGATCTGGCTCGGGGTCGACGTCCTGCTCTGGCCGTTTCTGTTGGCGCAATTCGTCGCGCTCGCCACCCTGTCGTTGTGGAGCTACCTAGGGCAGAAGCTCTGGGCGTTTTTCTGACCCTCCGTTGGTCGGCGCCGAACCGGCACGGGTTGTGCTAAGGCGCGAGCATGGTCGAGCAAAGGGTTAGGGGAATTCGCGCGGTACAGACGCATGGCCGCGTTTGGATTTGTGCGGGCGTGGTGCTGGTCGGAGGCTGCGGCTCGCAGACCTTTTCGGATTGCTCGAGCGCGCGGGCTTGTCTCGGGGAAACGACTGGTGAGGGAGGCGCTGCTGGGGAAGGAGGCAGCGTGCTCGAGTGGCGCGCTGGCGGTGCTGGCGGTGCTGGCGGTGCTGGCGGAGTCGAAACGGCGGGCGGCGGGGGCGAGGTCAACAACTCCGGCGCGCCTCCTTCCGCGGGTGCGGCCGGTGGGGGGGCCGCGGCCGACGGCGGGAGCGCCGGTGCCGCGGGGGCAGGACCCGAGCCAAAGCCTTCGCCTTGCGCTTGGGACTCACCATTCGGTCCGTCCCACCCGCTGCCTGAACCGTTCAATTCGGCTGGCGTTGACGATAGTTTCTGGCTCGCCCCCGATGGACTCACCGCATATTTCTCGAGCAATCGAGCTGGTGGCGCGGGTCTCTTCGACATCTACGTCTCCAGTCGTTCGTCCTGGTTGGCAGGGTTCTCTACGCCTGAAAACCTCGCGCTGAACACCAGCGGCCGGGAGCGGCAGGTGAGCGTCTCCGTCGATCAGCGAGTCCTGGCGTACCAGGACGAGGTCCACATCTATCTGTCGGCAAGGGCGTCCGTGACTGACCCATTCCCGATGGCTCAGAAGTTGGGACTTCCTATCGACAGCGAGTCAACGGATTTCGACCCGTACATCCAAGCTGATGGCTCTGCGCTGTATTTCTCGTCCGAGCGCAGAGGTAACGCCGACCTGTTCGTGGTGCAGCTGAAGGACGGGCTGGTCGACGGAGAGGCGGCGCCTTTGGTCGCGCTTAACACTGACGGAGCCGAAGGGGCGCCGGTGCTCAGCGCAGGCGGCTTAACACTCTATTATCACAGGGATGGAGCGTTATGGTCCGCTCATCGCGACGACGTGCAATCGACCTTTGAGCACGAGCGGGCGGTTGACGAGTTGAGCTCTTTGGCGAGTCAGTGGCCGGAAGTGTTGTCGCCTGATGACTGCACGCTCTACTTTGTCACCAAGAAGGGTTACGACTACGTTCTTAACGCAGCTAGCAAGCTCCGCTAGCCCGCTCCGAGGGCCGACCAGCTGCAAGCTCTCGTGGACCCGGCCAAGCTGCAGCCGCGACCTGGCGCGAGCCCTTACCAGTTGCCAGAATACCCAACGCCCGCAGCGACCCGAGAAGGGACACTCGGGCTGGTCAGCCACACGCCGACACCAGCGGCGCTCGCGACACCCGCGCCGATCAGCAGGCCCAGCTCGAGGCCCTGAAGGCGACGGATAGTTCGCGAGCGCTCGCTGTTGTCAGCGCGGGCGCGCCAGTAGGTGTCGTTGCGACGCGCGGGATCAATGCCGTTGAGACGGCGGTTTTCCGCGTCCCAGGTGCCGCTCTGGTCGTTAGCGACGACGTGGGCGACGATGACGCCACTTGCGAGCGCTGCACCCGTGCCCACCAGCACCGTGGCCCAGGTGCGCGACCAGCGGCGAGCGTTCCCGTCGCGTACGGGCTCGGCCGGCGCGGGGCGCCGCTCGACCGTCTTGCTGAGCGGTAGTGCTGGCGCCCTGGCAGTCGACGGAACGCGGCGGATAGGTTCGGCGGCGGCTTCGGCAGGTTGTTCGCGCGCAAGCCTTGCGACGACCTGCAAGCTGCCGCCAACCTCGGCATCTACCTCGAGCCGGAGTGGTAGAAAGCCTGGCGCCCTGGCGATGAGCTCATGGACGCCCGGATCGATGACGAGCGAATGGGGCACGCTCGCTCCATCGAGCGAAAGCACCGCATCGGTCGGCTCAGTTCGAATTCTCAACTTGGCGAGCTGCTTGCCGAGCTCAACCAGCTTGGCGCGCACGGCTTGCTCGCGTCCAGCAGGCAGGGCAGTTCCCGCGAATGAAAGATAAAGCTCGAAGCTGCTGAGAGCGGCAGCACGGTGCCCAGCAGCCTCTTGAAATTGCGCCAGGTTGTAGAGCACCGGCGCGCTGGGGGCCGCAACGTATGCGGCTTGAAGTTTGGTGATCGCCACCTCGAGCTCGCCGCGGTCGTATGCTTGAAGCGCACCTTCGAATAGCTTGGCCGCATCCGCGGAGTCGGCGGCGACCACCGGCTCCGCTGCACTGGCCGTTCCCACGCTCGAGAACGAACTCAGGCAGGCGATCAAAAGCCAGCAGCATGCCTGATCAATGGTACGGATTGCTTCGTTCGACATCGACGGACGGGATTGGAGGCGGCAAGGGAACGGACGGCAATGGCAGATGGAGCGCAGGAACCTTGGGCGGATGCAGGGCTTGCGTGCGACGCACAGCAGGCGCGGAGCTCGTCGTCACTAGGGGTGCGACGGTCGATTGCGCAAAGCTAGCGGAGGCTTCTGGGCGCGCGACCGTCCGCGCCGGGACGAGGTCGGAAGGCCGCTCGGCTGGCGCAGGCGATCGCGACGATGCGTCCGCTGAAGCCGACCCGCCCGGTCGGACGGCACCGAGTAGGTAGCCAACGAAGATGCCGGCGCACGCAGCCAAGGACAATGACATGACTCCCCGCCGACTTGCGGCCCTCTGAAGCGAAATATCGGCCGCATGGCGACTAGCATCGGCGCCGAGGAACGGCTCGAGCGACGCGGCAAATTCCGAAGCATTCTGGAGACGCTGCGCGCGGTCGGCGGACAAGCCCCGTTCGACGATGTCGGCGAGCTCACGCGGGCAGTTGGCACACTGGCTGTCTAGGCGCGGGGCTCGCTCGTGGAGTACGCGAAAGATTTGCTCGGGGACGCTCTCTGCCTCGAAGAGACGACGACCGCTCACCATCTCGAACAGTATCGCTGCAGCCGAGTAGATGTCGGCGCGAGCGTCAATGTCTCGCGCACCACGTATTTGCTCGGGCGCCATGTATGCCAAGGTGCCCAGCGGCGTCCCGCTAGCTGTCAGAGCTTCGGCACTTGTCGTGCTTGGCCCGCGCAACTTGGCTACCCCGAAATCGAGCAGCTTGCAGCGTTCTCCCGCCTCAGACTCGACGACGAACAGATTTGCGGGCTTGAGATCGCGATGCACGATTCCGTGCTGGTGCGCAGCGGCCATGCCGGCAAGGGCGTCTCGCATTAGCCGTACGCTGCGGTCGATGGGCAATGGACCGAGTTGGCCGAGCAGCGTCTTCAGATCGACCCCTTGTAGAAGCTCCATGACCAAAAACTCGGTCGGCCCCTCCGCATCTAGGTCAAAAACACGAACAAGATTGGGATGCTGGAGCAAGCCACCCAGCCGAGCTTCCTGTTGGAAGCGTTGCATCGCGGCCTCGGTGCCTTGTAGTGCCGGACGCAAAATTTTGAGCGCCATGCGACAGCCGAGGAACAAATGCTCGACCGCGTAGACCTCACCCATGCCTCCCGCGCCAAGCGTGGACAGAACGCGGTAGCGTCTCCCGAAAATCTGGCCGACTCGTACACTGCTGGTGGGCATCGGCCCCGATGCTCTGTCCTCCTGCTCCGAAGTCGTCAGCTGCGACTGCATCAGTGGGCCCGTCGGAAGCTGTCCACGTCGAATTCGGGGTGACTAGAGATCAACCGGTAGGCGCGCTGACGCGAGATGCCGACTCTTTCCGCGGCTCGAACCACGTTGCCCTTCATGGACGCAAGGGCTTCGACAAATCTGTTCCATTCCGAATCGAGGACTGCAACGGGTGGTTGCGTCGCTCGAGGCAAACTGGACCGCGGCGCCGCCAATCCTATCAAGGCTGCCACCTCCCTCGGGCCAATGTCGTTTTCGGTGGCGTGCAAGACAGCCAGGCGATGCGCTACGGCTTCGAGCTCGCGAACGTTGAGTGGCCAATCGTGGACGCAAAGACTCTCCACAGCCCCTGGGCTCAATGTTGGAGTCGATTGGCGACCGGTGTTGGCGCAGAAGCCGTAGAACAGCGGCAAGACGTCCTCTCGACGCTCGCGCAAGGGGGGAATCCGAATCGTCACGCCGTTCAAACGAGCAAATAGGTCCGGGCGAACTCGGCCGTTTTCGACGGCCTCCGCCAGGGGCACCTGCGTGGCCGCGACGATCTGCGCGTCGAAGGGAATTGCCGTCGTCGCGCCCAGCGGAGTGACTTCCCGACGCTCCACCGCCCGCAGCAGCTTGGCTTGAATCGTGTGGGGCAGCTCCAGCAACTCATCGAGAAACAACGTCCCGCCGGTCGCCGCTCGGAAATAGCCGGACTGGCTGCGCTCTGCGCCCGTAAAGGCGCCCCTCTGGTAGCCGAATAGCTCGGCTTCAGCGAGGTTTGCCGGCAAGGCCGAGCAGTTGATAGCTACGAAGGGCCCGGAACGCCCGCTCCATTCATGTACAGCCCGAGCGAAACGCTCTTTGCCACTGCCAGACTCGGCCTCCAGCACGATGTTGAGCCGACTGCGAGCTGCCAGTTCACCTTGAGTGACCGCCGTTGAAAGGCTGCCACCGCCGAATAGGCCTTGGGCTAGCTCACGAAAACCATGTCTGTCGCTAGGCGCGGCTTCGACGACGACGCCTACGCAGCCACCAGCACGCAAGACGGAGCCGTGCTGTACCGGAGCAACCTGGACGCGCCGGCCGTCAACGAATACGCCGTTCTTGCTGCCGAGATCACGCACAACACAGATTGGCCCGTCACGGCCAACGCGGGCGTGCTCACGGGACGTGGCGAAGGAGGGCACGCAAATCTCACAGTGTTCGCCCCGGCCGATTGTCACCGGAACATCGAGCGAGGTGCTCCGGGCCTGCTCGGTTGGAGCGACGACGATAAGCATCCAGCGCTTTCGCTGACCCTCGTGGCGATGATCCAGTGCCTCGTTCGCAGTAGAATCGTCGCTAGTCATCCCATTTCCCTACAGCCGACTCGAGGCTAGCATTCAAGGCAATGCCAGGCGAAGCGGTTGGCTCTGACCGGGGGGTTGGCCGGCGGGTCGGTGCAAGGCGACGGGCGGCAGTGCCAGCCGTTCGGCCAACACCGTAGACTTTTGGGGGAACGACGCACGGTCCTGCCGGCGCTTCGTGCCCCCACCGGGCATTCAGTTCCGGCACGAGTGCAACACGGCCGCCTCGACTGGTTGGTAGTTTGACGAAGTCCGCTCGCTTGATAGTTGCGGGTAGGGAGCACACTGGAACCGACCGCTCCGCTATGTCGCGCCAAATACAGCGGCTCAAATCTCGACCTGAGCTCTTCTCGCTCTTGGACACCACAAGTGGCGGCGGCCACAACGACCTCCAACCAAGAGGCCTACTGTTTGCGACTCATCATAGGTAGGGCGCGAGACGAATCGAGTTGCCGTCGGTGAAGAACAAACCAACGCTCGAAGGAGCAAAGATCGACGCGGTTCCGGCGGGACCGCGCACGATGTATTGGTCGTCCTCGGGCGTAGCGAAATTGCCTTGTAGGATGCGATCAGCGAGCAAGGTTGTGTCGTAGTTGATGACGGGATGGCTGAAGAAGAAACGATCGCCGAGGATCTGGAAAAATCCGCCGTACCAGCCGCGATCGTCGCGCAGCACCAAGCGCTTACGTTCGCTGCCCGATTTCGACATGCGGACGATGTAGCGCCAAGTCTCCTTCGCCCGAACCGACCCGGACTCCATGACGTAGAGGTTGTCGGCGTCGATGGCGATGGGAGCAAGTTCGGCGTTGTTGTGAGGTTGAAATAGTGTTGCGGCGCCGCCGGTGGCGGGAACGACGAGGATGCCGTCGCTATTGAACAAGTAGACGTTGTCCTCGTCCGCAAGCAGGGCCGTAGCACCGCTGCCCTCGTTGAAAAGCTCCGGCGCAGCACCAGGCGTCTCGGCGACGCGAAAGGTAGAGCCTTCCAGCAAGTAGTAGGTGAAGTCCGGCGAGGGTGCGATCGCGCCCACCGGATAGCCGACGAGCGGGAAGGTGCCGATCGTTTCGAGCGCGCCGCCCGTCAGGGGCATGCGCACGATCGCGGCCGGATTGCCGCTGCTTCGTTTGTCTACGAACATGTAGGCGTAGGTGTCGGACAACTCGAGCTCGACGGGGCCGGATAGCGAATCTGCCAATACTTCGAGCGCACCGCCCTCGAGCCCGCGCGCGACCAGCCGGCCATCGCCGTTGTAGTTGTGGAACTTGTCGAACGAGCCGTGGTCGATCCAGAACACCTTTTCGTCGTTCACTTCCAGATCGTTCACCGTGCCCTGCTCTTCAGCCACCGTGCTGCAATCGAAGCACACTGGGTCCGTGATGAGCGGCGCGCCGCCTTCGCCACCGAGCGGATCCAGCGGGAGCACGCCGCGGCCACCGACGCCAACCGTGCCCCCGCTCCCGCCGCGAATCGGGTCGGTGACGGGGAGGTGTGGCGCGCTTCCGCCTTCACCTCCGGGCCCTTCGACAATGTCGACGGCCGGCCTGCCGGCACTGTCGCTATTGCCTTTTCCCCCGTCACCCCCACCGTTGGTGTTGACGTCCCCCACGTCGTTCAAGTGCGTGCCCGAGCACGCCACCGCTGCCAAAAGCCAATACACCCCACGAAAATTCGACATTTTTTGATTCATTTCGCGACGCCTCCCTATTCGTGAGTTGGTTCCCCGAGGCGCGGGTTTTCATTTGCTGATTCGGCCACGCTGAGCGCTCGGCAGGCGCGGAGCAGGCGCGGAATCATCGGCGACCCAGGGTGCTGAGCCACGAAGGCGCGTGCCGAAGACTCGTCGCGGTGCTCGACGCACCGCGCCAGCACCCGCAATGCGTCCCGATCAGTGCTGAACACACCGCGCGGAAATCGGACAGCGTGCTCGTTGAGCCAAACGTTTGCCAAGTGCGCCCGGCCTGCGTCGAGCTCGGCTTTCGCGGCCGTGATCAGCCGCAGCTCTGCATCGAACGGCACCGGCTCGCTCTTCACGACGGTGGCGCCCGCAGCAAGGCGCGTGGCCGGTCCTGCCCGCAACGAAGCCGCCGCGAAGCTAGGTGCAGGGCCAGGCTCCGGTAGGTGCGTGATTTCGGGTGCAACGATCGGTAGGGTGGCCGCTACTGGTGTCGCTGTTCGCGGCGCCGAAACTGGCTGGCTGACCGGCACGCTTTCTGTAGACGCACGCAACGCGACGCCCGAGCCGCCCATACCCACCACGAAGCCTGCCAAAACCCATTTCGAAACGCCAAACGCCGTCAGCTTCAAGGCCCCCGCTACGGCTGGCAGTGGTGCCGCTTGTGCAACATCGCTCAACAGCCTCGTCAACCCGCGCTCGACAGTTGTGGCTGGAGGGCGCACGGCCCGCTCCGCGGCGAACAGCTGGGAAAGCTCATCGGCTGGCATCATGCTCCAAGCCTTTCGTCGCGTTTCCGGTCGCGTTCGATAGCGCGAGACAACGCCATCTTGGCGGCGCGCAGGCGCGAGTCGATGGTGCCGCGCGGAACAGCCAGTGACTCGGCGATCTCGGCGCTCGTAAAGCCCTCCAGCTCTGACAAGACCACGAGTGCCCGTTGGGCCTCGGGCAACTGCAGCAACAAGTGCCGCAGGTACCCGGCGGCCTGCGTCTGGCGCTCGGCATCAGAGCTGGCCGCCGGATGCTCCTGCACATAGCGCGCGAGGTGGGAGCGCTCGCGGGCTCGGTCACGCCGCCAGCGCTGAACGATGCGAAACGTGATGGAAAAAAGCCAAGTTCGGTGGCTGGAGCGGCCCTCGAATTCGGGCAGACGGCGGGTCGCTACCAGGAATATTTCGTGAACGGCGTCGTCGACCCATTCGTCGCTGCAGCCTAAGCGCCGCGCGTTGCGCCATACGAACTCAAAGTGCTCTCGATAGAGCCGCTCCGCGGCAGTCAGCGGCCCCGACGACGCGACCAATGTAGTCGTCGCTTCTGCCATCGGCGTGGCCTCCGCCGCCGAGGCTGAAGCGACGGCCTGTGGGTCAGGACCCATCGAGCGCGCTGCGGCCGTCACCCCCCTGGGTTCCCCCAGCGGCCCAGATTCATTTAGCGAATGCAAAGCGACCCGTTAAAGCCGGTAGGCAAGACCAACGAGGCCCTGGAGGCTCCACCATGCGGGCCGAAAAACCTCGATCTTCTGGCCGTTCAGGGTCACGCCAAAGGCCGGCCGCGACAACGCCCAACCGCCCGCAACGCCCAGCAGCGGGACCAGGCGCCCCTGCCCGTAGCGGAGACTGACGTCGCCTGAAAGGGCGGAATAGAGAGCGTGGCGGGGCTCGCCGTTCTCGACATCATGGCCCACCCCCGACAGGTCGCCGAACCCGCTGGCAATACAGGCGCGCAGCGACCAGGCGCCACGCAACGGCCAGGCACACGCGCGGACCGCGGCAGTCCACAATGTCAGCTCGATCTCGGCATTGCTACCCCCCTGAACCAACGTGCTCCGCGCAAGCCAATATTGGCCCGCCAGGCCGAGCTCGAAACGCCCGCCCCGAAGCCCGAACGCAGCACCGAGGCCCGGGCCGGCGCTAGGCAGCGCGCCGCTGCCTGCGAAGCCAAACAGCTCGAGCTGCGGGGCGATGTCGCTTGAGCTTGCAGCAAGTGTGACGGGCTCCGGTGAGGCTTCCTCGCGCCGCGGAGCCACCGCGCTCAGCGCTGGATCGACCGGCTTGCTGACCACAGGCGGTGGCGGACTCGGCGCGAGCGTCGGAGCCGGGGCGGGTGCCTGGTCGTTGTCTGCGTGCTGGCGCGCCTTGACTCGCTCGGGATCGATGGCGAGCGCAATCAAGAGTGCCGCGCCTTCCATCAGCTTGCGACACTCTGGATGCTCGAGCGACCGCTCTTCGATCCCCCCACGGCTCTTGAATAGCAGCTTGGCGGCAAAACCGTCCCGAGCGGAGCCGACTACGTTGACGCTCGCCGAAAGCTCTTGTTCGCGCGCTTCACTCAGCTTTTGTCCGAGAAATCCTTCTACTGAGGCGACTAGCTCAGCGTCGTCGGGACATTCGTCCGGCGAATTCCAACGCAACGCGACGCGCGACGGAGCCGGCGCGGCCAGCGCGGATGCACTGACCAATGCCCAAACAATGCCCACGACACCCTGTCCCAAAACCGCCTTCACCCAGGCAGCGTACTCATTTCGGGCGCTCGCGCCAGCGTCCTGCGACGGTCCGAAGGTCGGGCGCGGTCCCCACCCTTTCGGCATTCAAGTGGCTGGCATGGGCAAGCGGGCTCGAGTTGCCTCCGAGTCCGCGTCCTGCCCAGGCTCCGCGCCGCATTTCTCGTCGGAGCGCGCAGGCAACCCTGACCCCGCACATCGCCCGACGCGCAAGGGAGTTCGACCCAGCAACGAGAGGTCGCCGAGTTGGCAGAGGCCGCGGCCACGGTCGCGGCACGCCAGCTCGGAGATCGCCGGGTCGACCATCAAACACCTGGTGGCCAAGGCCCCAAGTGTCCGGACATGCCCGGACGTCGAGGCTCGAACTTCGGTTGCTCCTTCCCAAATGCCGGTCCTTCCCGGCGTACTGACCACTGACGTGCTTGGCACAACCATTGCTGTCGTTGGGCTTGAGCTGACTCGGGGTGTTGGCACGCATGCAACGCATTGGCGAGCGGCAGGAAGAAACCAAATGACGAACCGATTCAACTTCGACCAGGGTCAACGACGATTGCGCTCGGGGCTTTTCACGGCAGCTGCGCTGTTGTCTGCATGCTTCAGCGCGGGCTGCTCCGGCGAGACTGGAGAAGGTCCCAGCGGCGAGGGTTCGATGCAAGGCGAGTACACTGGCCAGGAAGCATTCGGCAGCATCAGCCAGCGCCTTGGCCAGCGCCGGACGGGCGATGTGCGGGACCCGCAGGCGACTATCGACGGTGCAGTCCTCGACATGGCCTCGCCAGCGTCCCCGTTGCCCGCCTCCGTGGACCTTTCCGGCAAGATGCCGCCAGTTGGGAACCAGGGAGATCAAGGCTCTTGCGTTGGGTGGGCGACCGCGTACGCCGCGCAAACGTTCGCGGAAAAGCTGGAATGGAACTGGTCCGTCGATCTCACGCGCTATCAGTACTCGCCTTCCTGGATCTACAATCAGATCAACGGCGGCGTCGACGACGGTACGACGATTTCACGCGCGCTGGACCTAATCGTAGAAAAGGGTGCCGATACGCTGGCATTTTTCCCGTACGCGGACGCGAATTTCACCAACCAGCCGAACGCGGCTTCGCTTACCCGCGCGGCGCGCTTCAAGGCGGCCTCTTGGAACACCGTAAGCGGGACCGTGAACATCAAGCAGATCCTGGCAGGCGGCAGGCCGGTCATTGCACGGTTCGCGGTGCTTCCGGACTTCGACAACCTGAACACCACCACGAATACGGTTTACGACACGGATCAAGGAACTAACCTACCCTCCTGCACGGTGGCACCGTGCTCGCGAGGTGGTCACGCAATCGCCCTCACGGGCTACGACGACGATAAGCAGGCCTTCCGTCTTCGAAACTCCTGGGGTCCGTCTTTCGGGTTCAATGGTGACTCCTGGATCGCCTACTCCTTCATCTCCAATGCCAACCTTGGTTTTGCTGCATACGTGTTGAACGACAAGAAGGATGCCGTCCCCGCGACGTCGCCGAACCTTTACGCCATTCAAGGTGCAGCGCTCTTGCGCACGGACAAGGAGTTCGGCGACTGGTCCCCGCCGCTAGGCACCGGTAGCTGGACGGGTGCTACCTCCGGTGCCGCGCTTAACGGCTCATTGTACATCATTCAGTCGGGGCAGCTGCTGAAGACGAGTTCTTCCGGCTCGTGGCAGCGCCTCGGCGTCGGCGACTGGTCTGGTGCGACCGAGATGACGACTCTCAACGGCAAACTTTACGTGATTCAGTCTGGCCAGTTACTACTGGTCAGCACCACGGACGGGACATGGACTCGCGTCGGCACAGCGAGCTGGACGTCGTCCGTCGCCATGGCGGGTGTGAATGGCAAGCTGTTCATCATTCGTAGCGGCAAGCTATATCGCGTCGATCCCAGCACCGGCGTCCCGACGCAGCTTGGCACCGGCACGGGCTGGACGGGGCTCGCGGAGCTGAGCGGGCTGAACGGCGCCCTTTACGCAGTGCAGTCGGATCAGCTGCTGCTCGTCAACCAGACCGACGGCTCATGGTCGCGGCTAGGCACCGGGCTCTACCAAAACGTTTCCGCCCTCACCTCCATCAGCGGCAAGTTGTACATGGTTCATGACGGAAACCTGGTGATGGCCGACACGGCCGGCGCCTGGCAGGTGCTGGGGCCGCGCGCAGCGTGGGCCGGCACCAAGGTGCTGATGGCGTTGAACTGAAAGCAACCTAAGTTAAGAGCAAGATGCCGGGCGCCGAGCCACCGCTCGGCGCCTCGGGCATTCCGGCACGCTGAGCAAGACTCAATCATGCTTGAGCCTTGCTTGGGGCAGGCGGTACGTACAGCGATGTTGCGCGTGCGATGAGCACGCTTCGGTAAGGCCTGTTTGGGCCGGGAAGAGTCGGGAATATGAGCCGTTACAATTGGCAATGGGGTGCATTGGGGGTGGCGTGGGCTGCAGCGACACTGGGTTGCAGCGCAGCGAAGGGGGCGGCCGCAGAGGACGTGGGGGTCGCGCAGCAAGGGCTCTACGGCACACCGATCCCTCAGCATCCGGGCTGCACGTACCAGCAGAGCCAGTTTAGGCCGACCACGCTGAGCACCCTGTACGTGGCGGTCGGAGGCAACGACGATGCCTCGAATCCGGGTACATCCATCAGCCAGCCACTAGCCACGTTGGCTGGCGCGCAGGCCAGGATCTCTACAGCGAAGGATTACCTCATCTATGTGCGCGGCGGGGAATACCGCGGCCAAACCGTGGTCTGGACTAAAACGTTCCAAGACTACAGCGTGCACATCGAGGCCTACGAAAACGAGACCCCAATCTTTAACGGCGCCGCATCCGGCTCGCTCAGCGCTCGCGCTTGGCTCTTCGATGTACGGTTGCCCGTGGGTCGTGCCGGCGGCAACACCGACCTCAATTTCGTCGTCAAAGGGCTGACGCTCAAGAACTACGTCGACGCGGGGGTCATGCTGAACGGCAACGCTGATGCTGGCAGCGGGACGCACACGTGCAGCACCTTCGTCGACAACACGCTGTTCAATATCGGCGATAGCTTCGGTGACTGCACGAGCGCGGGGGCACTCACCGGCTGCGTCGAGGAATTCCCCGGCTGGGGTTGCAAATGCATCGGCTTCGGAGGCTTCGACGTGATGCTCTCGTCGAAGAACTACTTTCTCAACAACAAGGTCATCAACGCGCACAATGACCCCTCACACCCCGGCAGTCGCAGCGGCCTCATTCACGGCTTCTATCTGTATCAGGCCAGCGACAACATTGTCAGGAACAACTACTTGCGCTCGGTCGGTGGCAATCCGATGCAGGTTCGAGACAATTCGAACGATAACAAGTTCATCGACAATTACCTCGAGAGAACCGGCGATAGATATTTTTTTGCTGACGTAATCGTCAGCGGAAAGACGCCACCTGAGATTTACGGCGAGCGCAACAGCATGTCGGGCAACGTGGCCACGTTCCCCTACACGCTCGGTCCTATTGACCTCCGCAACGAGGGAGCCCCTTACTTTACAGGCACGGGCCAGGACAGTCCTTCGCTGTTTCAAGGCGCCACTCCTTCGTTGGAAGTCCCGACGGCCGTGGCCAGCGCCGACATCGACAACGACGGCCGGGAAGAGGTGTTCGTCGCGTTCTACTACCCGAACGAGCACTTCACAAAAGTTGTGTACAGCCAAGGTGGCTCGCGCGAGCTGAGCGAAGTCGCGTACGTCAGCAGTTTTTGGCGAGTCGATCACCTGGTGGCAGGTACGTTCGGAGGCCTGGGTGCGAACGTCATCGCCGATTTCTACAACCCGAGCAACGGGCATACGCAGGTTGCCCTCGGCGCCCTGGATGGCGACGGCAAATTCAAGCTCGGCACCGGCCCGATCTTGTTGAACAGTACAGGCGCATCGGGCTGGAAAGTCAGTGCCATGGCGGCAGGCAAAGTGGCCGGCGCAACACAGACGCAGCTGTTCAGCGCATTCTCGAGCGGCGGCGTGCAGCAGATCGTTCGCGGTGACGGCTTCACTGGCGAATCCGGCGGCATGCAGCTGGGCTTCAACGGCGGCGGGACCCTATACTCGAGCTCCGACTGGCAAATTCCGGCGATGACGACCGGGAATATCGACGGCACCGGAGTGATCAAGCTCATCGGAGCGTTCTATCGCACCACCGGTGCTGCCAAGACCGCGCTCTACCTGGGCAGCGGCTCGGGTTCGAACGGCGCCAATGACGGTGGCCGGTTCTGGGAAAGTACGACGTTGCGCGTGAACGCGCTAACGACCGGAAAGTTCGACGGCAGCCAAGAGCGACTCGTCACTGCGGCCAGCTCGGGCACTGTTGGCAAGGTGTATCTGTCTTCGGGCACGAGCCCGATCAATCCCACCGCAACGGCGCTCTACTCCAATTCGGGCTGGACCACGCCAGCTGCGTCCAGAACCGAAGTCAACACGGCCAGTGGCGGGGACGAGTTGGTCACCGCTTTCGATAGGAGCGCCAACACGCAAGTCTGGTTCGGCGATGGCACGACGGCCCTGACCGGCGCTGCCAATGACGGCGACGCGCTCTACCGTTGGCCCTGAAGTGCGCGTCGCGCCGATACAAGACCGTTAAGGTCAGCGCCAAGTGCAGGGGACATTCGGTGCGCCGGGTAAAGCCGGGGTGAGGCGGCGCTGTGACGCCGTCGTCTCCTTAACGTTGGGCGGCGTCGACCAGCCGGCGCCGCCGCTCGCTGAAGAAGAGTAGACGCGCGCCATCGGGGAGCACACGCGCAAGGTGCCGAAACAGCGCGGTCACCGCTTGGCGCCGCGATCGATGGTGCGATCAACCAGCAGAAGGCCCTCGAGCGTTTCCGCGACGGCGGTCGGCTGCCGACGACCAACAGGATCGCAAGACGCGGGAGGCCGAGAGGCCCGTCGTTGCCTGGCACTTCGTACTTGGCCACGCGCTTGACCAGCACCGAGAAACCGCCGCGACGAAACAGCAGCTGATGCGACACATCCCAGCCGATGCGCTTGACCTTCGGCAGATTGCACGCGGCCAAGTCGCGGCGACCTGTGGGCTTGGCCTTGGGAGGAGCGGCTGGAGGCGGTGCGCTCGTCTCGGACTCGCGTTTAGCTTTGGCCACCGCCTCGGCGAGCTGCTCTTGTGCACGACGATGGGGCCAGTGCCGTCCCAAGTTAGGACTTTCATCGTGTAACCGCGCTCCCCCACGAAGACGAACAGCGCCTTGCTGCGCGGCTCCGTCCGCATCCGCTCCCGCACCAGCCGCCAAGGTCCTCGTAGCCCATCCTCATGTCCACGGTGCGTATGTCGCCCATCGTGAGCGGTCATGTCGGCGCGTCGTGATCACTCGTATCGGGTAAAATCCGGGAGCATGGGTAACACTTTACCCGGCTGACATAGGTGACAGCAGTCCGATTCACATAGGTGACACGTGACGCCCAGCTGAGGGTCGCTCTCCAAAAGGAGAGTGAATGGCCTGGAAGGAGCGCTCACGCATGGACAAGCGGGTATTGCTGGTTGGCGATGTTGCCGGTCACTCAGAAGAGCGTAAATCTGGGCGCGTCTCGTTGGGCTTGAGCGCCCTTTTGGCGGCGGCGCGCTCCTTGGCTTCCTTGGCGCGGTAGCTGTGGCCCTCGATGTGCAGGACCTCGCAGCGGTGGATGAGGCGATCGACGAGGGTGACTACGCAGGCGGCGTGCGGGAAGACGTCAGGCCATTCGGAGAAGGGTTTGTTCGTGGTGAGCACGACGGGCTTGAGCGCTTCGTAGCGGCGCGTGACGACCTCGAAGAGCAAATCGGCGTAGCGGCTGTCGTAGGAGAGGTAGCCTACCTCGTCGATGCAAAGCAGCTGCGGGTGGATGTAGTGCTTGATGCGGCGGCTCAAGCCGGCGCTGCTGTCCTGCAGGGCCAGCTCGTTGAGCATCGCGCTGGCGGTGGTGAAACGCACTGTGTAGCCGCGCATGACGCAGTGGTGAGCGAGATTCTTGAGCAGCATGGTCTTGCCCACGCCGTTAGG
>JAYUYU010000111.1:0-2883 GCA_043752365.1 Myxococcales bacterium
AAGCCGCGCAGGCGCCAACGATTTTTGGCCCAAGCGCGGCTTTCTGCCCAACGCTTCCAAAACTTCGGCGCAGTCCAGCGGGCGCCCCGCAGGCTCCGGACGCAGCAAGCGTTCGATCAGCCGCTCGACTGCAGCTGGCGGCCGCGCGCCGCTGAACAGCGACTCCAGCGTGCGACCGACCCCAAACAAGTCCGCCCGGGCATCGCCGGCTCGCCCTTCGAGCAGCTCGGGGGCCAGGTAGCGCTCGGTCCCGGCCAGGTGCTCGGTAACGCCAAACGGGCGAGCGCAACCCAAGTCGATCAGCACGCCGCGACCGCCGCGGTCGACCAGCACGTTGGCGGGAGTAAAGTCACCGTGGCGAATGCCAGCGTCGTGCAGCGCCGAAAGCCCGCTCACGGCATCGCCCACGGCCCGCAGCAGCTCCGCCGCCGACGCCCGCCGGGCTTGCTCAGCGAGCGTTACCCCGTCCACGCGCTCGGCCACGTAGTAGTGGTGCAACTCGCCTCGCAGCCGCTCGCTGCCAAAGTCTACGACGCGCAGTAGGTTCGGTGCCGACACCCGCGACAGCAGCGCAAACTCGCCTCGAAAAGCCTCCAGCAGCTCCGGGGCGTCGAGCCGCAGCTGTTTGACTGTGAGCTCCAGCCCCTGAGGCTCCTCGACGGCTTGGAAGACCGAGCCCATTCCGCCCTGTCCGAGCGAAGGCCCGACTCGGTAACGGCCTTGGAGCAGATCACCCGGCGTCAGTGCCACCCCCGCACTGTACCACTTGACCGAGACCGAACAGATTGGAACAGTTTGGGACAACGACCAAACTGGCTAAGATGTTGATATCAATAGATTATTTTTCAGCATCCACAATGGCACATTGGTTGCTGTAGCTGGTCTCGGAGGTTGAGACTCATGAAGACGAAGTACCTGACTAGCTTGTTGTTGTTGGTGGTCGCTTGCTCGGGTGGGCAGACGACTGGGAGTGGAGACGAGACGCAAGTCCAATTGAAGAAGGCGGCGGCCGACGCCCACGCCAACCAGACGGCGGAGGGCGACGCCTGCCAGCAGCACGGCTGGTACGGCGACGGCGAATGCGACCGTTTTTGCGGCGGTATCGACAGCGTCGACTGCACGCCCCTCAGCGGAGACGACGACGGCGTCATCTGCGCCGCGTTCGTCGAGGAGGCCAACGGCTTTTGCAGCCGCAAGGCCGAGGATCCCTGCATCTCGCAGGACCCCGACTGCGCCACACTCGACCCGCTGCCGGACGAGCCCATCGCTTGCATCGAGATTGCCCGAGTTGCCGACGGTGTCTGCGAAGTCGACGCCAAGGACCCGTGCGTCTTCTACCAAGACCCGGACTGCGCCGGGGTCGACCCGCTGCCCACCGATCCCCCCGGCGATCCGATCATTTGCCCGGCCATTGCGCGCGAGGCGGACGGCAAGTGCGTCTACGACGTCAACGACCCGTGCGCCTTCTACCAAGACCCGGATTGCGCCACCGTGGAACCGCTGCCCCCAGACTACCCGTCGGACCCGGGTACGCCCGCTTGCAAGGTGGCGGCCCAGCCGGCGGATGGCGTCTGTAGCCGCGAGCCGAACGACCCTTGTCTGGCGGCCGACCCTGACTGCGTGCCTGGCGTGGCTTGCGCCGCGTACATCGAGTTGTCCGACGGCGAGTGCAAGCGCGACCCCAACGACCCTTGTATTGTTCAGGACCCAGATTGCCACGTGAAGTGAGCGCGTAGCTCACCACCCAATCCCCACGTACCTTGGAGCTTGCTTGATGCGCTTTTCCCCGCCCCTTCGCGCTAGTCGTGCCCTGGGCGCGCTCGCGAGCTCCGCGTCCCTCACCGCAGGCGTTTGGCTACTGGCCAGCGCCTGCGGCCCCGGCGTCGCAACCCCGATGCCCGAGCCGCCGACGGCCTTCGACTTAGGCGGCTTCACTGAGACCGTGTCCGCCGCCAAGTCCCCGCTCGATGATCGAGTGCTGGTGATCGAAGCCGCCACCGGCAACGTTCCCAACGGCGCGACCGTGCGCGTCACGAATCTCGACAGTACTGGTCCAGTCGTGGCCGGCCGCGGTAACGCAGGGGGCGGGTTCGAGGTCGACCTGATCGTCACCGACGGACAAGAGCTGCGCTTCGAGTGGGTGAACGGCGCGGAACACTCCGCACCCGCTGACGCTATAATTTCTCGGCCCGATCCGCTTGGTCAAATCTTTCACATTGCCATCGCGCCGCGCTTTGCTTGCTTGAAGTTGTCACCCGGCTTCGCGCTCGATTTCGGCGACAGCGGCCACGCCACGCTGGGCATCGAAAACGGCTGTGACGACGCTGTCACGTTCAGCAATCCGCGCAGCCGCTTGGGCTTGACTGATTTCGCGCTGCCGGCCGCGCCGCCGCCCGACGTGGCAGCAGGCGAAAGCGCCGAGCTTGGCGTTGATTTCACGCGCGGCGCCGCCGGCCTGCGCGAAGACGTCTTGTTCCTGGACGTCACGCTCGCGGGCGAGACCATCCGCTATCCGATCACGCTGCGCGCAGAATGAACGAGCGCGTCAACGCGCGACTGGCAAGCGGCGGCTGCGAAACTCGATGGGCTGACGCTGGCGATCGACCACGCTGCCAGTGCCCTCGTCCGCGGTGAGCGCGGCAGCGCGCGGCGCCTCGGTGTCCCAGGCCGCAAAGCTGTCGGGCAGGTTGCCGGGTAAGGCGGGTTGCTCGGTGCGTTCCAGCAACTGAAAGTCGTGTTTGCCGACCAAGTGGAGCGGCAGGTTGCGCTCCGGCCCGCGTTCGCCAAACCAGGTGCGCGCTCGCTGCACGTTGCTGATCAACACTTGGTGCTGCGGGTCGGCCTTGGCAGCCGTCATGAAGTGCTGCTGCATGC
The DNA here is from genome assembly GCA_043752365.1 of Myxococcales bacterium. GTDB lineage: Bacteria > Myxococcota_A > Polyangia > Polyangiales > Polyangiaceae > PMG-095. The sequence goes on from JAYUYU010000111.1 coordinate 2,875, forward strand.
CCGGTATGT
>JAYUYU010000112.1:0-7430 GCA_043752365.1 Myxococcales bacterium
CCTTGCGCTCTCACCCAGCGCCGTGAAGCTCATCCACGCGCTCCTACAACGCGGAGAAATGCCGCGCGGCGACGCCGGCCCCGTAACGGCGTTGCCCGAACGCACCGCCCGTCACCTGCTCAGTCGGCTGATCGACGCCGGCCTCGTCGCTTCCAGCACGCCGAAAGGACCGGTATCGCTGCGCTTCAATACGATGAGTGCGGAGACGCTTTTTCCGAGGTTGTTTCCGGCGCAGGGCTAGTTCGGCGGTTTGACAGCGCCGAGTGCCCCTGTACCCTGCCAGAAGGTCGGGGCTATGATGCCGACACGCGCTAGCATCCACTACCTTTGGCCTCCAGACCCTTGAACAACGCCGATTCACTGCAGAAAGCCGTTGGTTACCGAGGCAAGCCGTTTCCGCAGACTCACCCTGATCGGCTGGGCACGCTGGCGCGGCTGCATGGCTTAGCTGCTGCGTCGCCTGAGAGCTGCCGCGTGTTGGAGTTGGGCTGTGGCGATGGGGCGAACTTGCTGCCGATGGCCTTCGAGCTGCAAGGGGCTGAGCTGGTGGGCGTCGACCTCGACCGCCAACGTGTCGAAGCTGGAGCTGTGTGGGCCGACGAGCTCGGGCTGCGCAACATTCGGCTGGAGGCTCGCGACATTCTCGACATTGGGGACGAGTACGGAAAGTTCGACTACATCATCGCGCACGGCGTCTACTCTTGGGTGCCGAGTCAGATACGCGACCGACTGCTCGACCTGTGCTCCAAACTGCTGAACGAAAGCGGCGTCGCGTTCGTCAGCTTCAACACATTGCCGGGCTGGCATTTCTTGCAGTACTTGCGGGACTTCGCAGCGCTGACCCGACAGCAGGGGCAGGAGCTCGCGCCCGAGCAGCTGTTCAAGCAGATTCGTGGGCTGGCCGGCTTGTTTGCGGCAGAGCAACCTGGTGCGGGCGGGCAGGCGGCACACCTGCGGCAGCTGTTGACGCGTCTCGAGACGACGACGGATTACATGCTCGCTTTCGATTACTTGAGCGAGGTATCCGATGCAGTGTCTTTGACCGACTTCACGGCGCACGTGAGCCAGCACGGGCTCCGATACTTAGCCGACGCAAACTACTTCGAAACGTCATGGGCCACCGTGCCTCCACGAGCCCGTCAAGCAATCGCCAAGCTCTCGCCGGACGCCATCGCCAGGGAAGCGTTCGCCGACCACTTCAGCGCTCGCCTCTTTCGTCGCGCGGTCCTCTGCCCTGCTGCGGCGTCAACGCGAAACCCAACGCGGGACCAAATCCGAAGGTTTCAGTTGTTGGCCGAGCCTAAGGCCGACAACTTCGACCCGGCGAAACTGTTAGGTGATGGTGCGCTCTCGTTCACCATGCTGCACGGGGCCAAACTCACGGTCTCAACACCCTGCGTGAAGGTTGCACTTTGGACTTTGGGCAAGCACTGGCCACGCTCCCTAGGGTTCGACGCGCTCGTCAGCGAAACGTCTGCCCAGCTTCGGGGCTCGATGCCGCCTGAGATCGCGGCCATTTTGGAGAGCGCGTTCTGGGACATGTATTGTGCGGGCGCTGTCGACTTGCGTATCACCCCGCCCCGCTGCGAAGCCGTCGCTACCGAGCGGCCGCGCACCTCGGCGCTGGCACGTACCCAGTTAGTTGACGGCGACATGGTCACTAGTCAGCATCACGACTTCACTAGGATTGTCGACGCGCTATCCAGGGAGCTATTCATGTTGCTGGACGGTTCACGCGACCGAACCGAGCTCGCGGAGGCTCTGTCGCAGCTTGCCAAAAGTGGCCGGCTGGCCCCGCTACCCACGGACATCAGCCCTTCCTCCGTTCGCGAAGCGATCGAGCAGCGACTCAACGCTTGGGCAAGCCACGCACTCCTGGTCCCCGACTGAACGCCGTTCGGCGCTGCGAAGGCCATTCGGGCCTTAGTCATAGAAACGCGAAAGGCGGCCTCGGAGGAAGCCGCCTTTCCAGCGCCGCGAGCTAGGACCCGCAGCGCTCTCCTAGGTTTTCAGAATTACAGCGCGGACCAGTCGACCCACTTGCCGGTCATCCAGTTCTCGCCAGCGGCGAAGGCACCCTTGTATTTGGCCTTCACGAAGCCGGCACCCGGATCAACGCCAGCGATGTCCGCGTCCGGAATCGGTGCGGGCGGGTCCGCGTAGCAATCGAAGCCTGCCGGAGTGATGGCGCCGTCATCCACGTTGCCAGTCTGCGTTTCGAACCAGTTAACCGCGCCGGTGTGCGTACCGTGGTAAATGCTGAGGTTGTCGAAGATCAGCGACGACGTCATCGTGATGTCCGTGGGCGGATCGGCGTCGGTGTTGCGGATGCTGAAGGCGGCGGAGTCGAAGCCCGTGATGATGGTGTTCGTGATCGAGCCAGAAACCTGGCGACGCAGCACCGCACCAATGCGGGGCAGTGCCGGGACGACGCCGGTATTGGCGCCGCACAACGTCACGTTCGACCACTTGGCCGTGGTGCGCGGCGTGATATTGGCGTTGTCCGCCGTGTCGAACTCGAAGCCGTTCGAGTCCTTTTCCGTGCTGCTTTCGAACTGCCTGCCGAAGGCAAACTGGACCTGGCCCGAGAAGCCGAAGTCTGCGTCGAACATGTCGTCATCGCAGTTCAACGCGATAAGGTGATCCGCGTTGACGGCACCGCCGAAAAACTCGAAGCAATCGTCGATAGAGTTCGAAATCATGACGTGATTGACGGTCGTCCCGCTGCCGACGCCACCGAAGGTGATGCCGTTGCTCTCATTGCCCTTGCCGTCGATGTCACGACCGACGAACTCGACGCGCACGTACTCGAGCGTGCCGCTGCTTTCGTCGTTGCTCGCGGCGGTCGCTGACCCGTAGGGTGTAGCCGTCTCGAGGCCCTCGATGCTCGGGGCTGGTTGATTGACTTGAGCGTTGCCGAGGATGATCAGGCCACCCCAGTCACCCGGCAGGCGATCGCCCGCTGCCTTGGAGCTCGTAAAAACGATCGGCGCGTCCGCCTTGCCGGCGGCCTCGAGCTTGCCGCCCGGCAGTACGCCAAGCACAGCCGTGGGAGCCGTTCCGAGCACCTTAACGCAAGGCTCGATGGTCAACGTTGAGCCGTCCAGAACGCGCGTCACGGCGCTGAGCGTGTAGCTCTTGCCAGTCACGAGCGTGGTGTCTTCACTAATGTCGCCGTCCGCGTCGACGGGGATCGCGCCGCCGTCCTCCAAAGCGTCCAGATCGCAAGCAGCCGGTTGGTTCCCGGCGCCGCCGCCACCCATGCCCGCGTCGCCCATCGGCTGGGGACCCGCACCTGCATCGGCCTTGGTGCCGGCCGTGCCAGTGGTCTTCCCGGCCGTACCGCCGTTGTTCTTGGTTCCGCCCGTGGTCTTGGTTCCGCCAGAGCTTTCGCCCGCGTCACTGGTAGTGGCGCCGCCGCCGGGGTTATCGGAGTTCTCGTCGTCGCTGCAACCGGCTGCCAGCAGGGGCGTCAGAACAGCAGCAGACAAGCAAATCATCTTAGAAAGTTTACGCATGAAGGTCTCCTTAGGACGCAAGGATAGTGGCAAGCACAGATGACCGACGCGTGCCCGATTTGTAACATCGGCGTAGCGCAAATTCGCCGCACACTGCCAAAAGTACACAGGGACGGCAACGCCGGCCTCGACAATGACAAGCCAGCGTCAGAACGATGGCGAATCAGTACGTGTATGTCCCGGTTACAGTGAAGATGCTGCCAACTGTGTAACGCCGCGTGACGTTTTCGTCTTCGGCCGCCACCGACTCGCCTTGGCTAAAGACGGTATCGACGTTGAGCAGATTCTGCGCCGAGAGCTTCACGTCGAAGTGCTTCTTGAACTTTTGGGCAACCGTCAAGTCCAGCACATTTCTCGGCTGTTCGTAGATGTCTGGCAGGCCACCCAAGCCAACTGTGGTGATGCGCCGACCATACACGTTGTACAGGAGGCGGACGTCGGTCCCCGACTTCTGGTTCGCGTAGTCAAGCGAGACGTTGACGATGAAGGGCGACTGGTATGACAGCGGGCGCGACGCGTTGGTGGCGAAGGTCTTGTCGCCGAGATCAACGCGCGAAGTCGCCATCGTCAGGTTGGTGATCAGTATGAAGTCCTGCAAGGCCTGACTCAACATACCGAGGCTCTTGCGCCCTTCGAGCTCGAAGCCGATGAGGTCGGCGGCAAGCGCGTTCTGGTAGGTAATGATGCCGCTCTGCCCGCCGCGCCGAATCGTCTCCTCAATCGGCTTCTCAAAATGCTTGTAGAAAAAGCTGAACGCGAGCACCTCTCGCAAGGTCGGGAAGTATTCGAAACGCAGGTCGGCGTTCGTGATCTTGGTGAGCTCGAGATCCGGGTTGCCCTGTACGGGCAGCGTGCCAGTGTAGGCGCTCGACAAGAACGGCGAGATCTCGCGAAGCTGCGGACGCGCGAGCGTCTGGCTGACTCCGAAGCGCGTATTCGCCTTGCTATTTGCGGCATAGACCAACGACAGCGCGGGCAGCCAATCGGTCTTCTTGATGTCGCCGCGGCTTTCCGTCGCCGCTCGGTCGAACGGGTCGAAGCCGACGAAACGTTGGTTGGTCTTCTCGACGCGTGCCCCGCCGATCGCCCGAAAGCTCTTGCTGATCTGCGAGTCGAGCATTGCGTATCCGGCGAGCACGTCGAGACCTGCTTCGTACTGGTCGAACGGTTGGGTCGACTCGTGCAAAGTCAGGCGGTCGGCCGCGACGTTCGGTGCTTGGAATAGACGGTCTGAGCAATTAAGCGGGAAGGAGCTGCCTGAGCAGCTGGATAGCTGATCTAGCGTGGCTCGATCCACACGCCGAGGGTTGCCGGGCTCGAGGAAGAAGCGCCGCGCGCTGAATTCGCGATCGCGGGAGCTGAGGAAGCCTCCGATCTTGGCCTTCGTCTCTTGATCTTGCCGCGTGGTTAACGGCTGCGTGATATCCAAGCCGCCGTTGAGCGATCGTTCTTGCTGACTCGAGAAGAAGTGGGCGCCGCTCAGCGGCCCTTGTGTCCAGACGTAGCCGGTGTCCGTCTTGGCAAAATCGGTATCGCGCGTGTCAGGCTGGTTGCGCGACGCCACCGCTATTGCTCCGTGCCAGTCGATTTCCATCCGGTTGAGCTTGCGGAACGTATGGGAGCCGCGCAGCTGCCCGAAGTTGAGCCCGCGCTCGATGAACTGAAGGTGCGTGGTGTGAAACGTGCCAGCGCTATTCTCGTAGAAGCCCTCTAGCTCCGCGGCCTCGTCGTCAGCACTCTGACTGTGGAATAAGGTGAGGTTCAGGCGGTGGTCGCTGGCGGGCTCATAAGAGATGCTACCGAACGCACCCCAGCGCACGCTTTCGATGCCACGCTCACCTTTGAGCACGTCGGCGGCATGGAAGCCGCCGCCTGAGTCCGCCGCAAAATTGCGAAGGTCCTCGCGAATCAGCTGGTAGCTTCGGCCGTAGTTGACGGCAGTTACGACGCCCAATTTTTGGTCGGCGCCGAGCTTGAAGCTGTCACCGGCTACGATGCTGAGGCCGTGGTTGGGCGGGGTGGCTTCCCGGCGGGACGACATGCGCGAGTTGATCAGCCGACCGTATTTGACTAGCTCCGCGTCGCTGGTGAGACGCTCACCGTCAACAGCCGAGTTCGCATCGAGGCGCTTGTTGGGAAGGCTCGGCAGTCGGCGCGTCCCGCCGTCGTACCCCAACCAATCCGTCTTGCTGCCCGTGTAGGTCAGCCGATCGCGAAACGTGGCCTCGCTATTGAAACCGCCGTTAACCGAGATCTGGAGTAGTCGCTGTCGCGGAAAATCGCGCGTGTTGATACGCACGGAGCCGCCCGCGAAGTCGGCCGGCATGTCGGGGGTGAAGGTCTTGTTGATCGTGATGCTGTCGAGCACCAATGCCGGGAACAGATCCAGCGGCACCGTTTGTCGATCCGGCTCGGGGCTCGGCAACGGTGTGCCGTTGAGCAGCGCGTTCGTGTAGCGTTCACCCAGACCGCGAACGAAGACGAACCGCCCACCCACGATGGTCGCGCCCACGACGCGTTGCGCGGCTTCGGCGGCGTTTCTGTCGGGAGTTCGCGCAATTTCGGCCCGGCCCACGCCGTCGCCCACACTGGCGGAACGCCTCCGCTCCAGCGTCTGCCCCTCGAGCGAGGTCTTGTCGGCGTCCGTGGTGATCTCGACCGTTTCAATAGACGACTCGTCAGGCTCGAGGCTGGGGTCGACGCGCGTGATTCTTCCCGCCCTCACGACGATCGTGTCGACGCGCGTGGGTTGATGCATCTCGTACCTGACCCGAATGCTGTACGTTCCGGGCGGTAGCTCGATGCGGAAGCGCCCCTCCATGTCCGTGAACGCGCGGAACTTGGTACCTACAACGGTTACCGGCGCTTCGATGATGCTTTCACGAAATTTCGTGTCGGTAACGACACCGACGACCACACCCTTGCCCTTCGCGGGGGGCTTGCTGAGAATTGTCGCGGAGGCAGCTTCCTCCGCGGCGAGCTCCTTGTCGGCCTCGGCTTCGAGCTCCGCGTCGCTCATTTCTTCCTCGGCTTCCTCGGCTGGAGGCGCGGCGGCGGGCGGAGGCGCGGCGGCGTCTGGCGCGGCGGGAGGCTGCGGCGGCGCTTCGTCGTCGGCGTCTGGCGCGGCTTCCGCTTCGGCGGCCTCGTCAGCTTCGGAGCTGGGCGCGGCTTGGGCGCGCGCGAGCGAGGTGAAAGATGTCTGCAGGAGCAGCACGGAGAGCAGCGCAGGGGCGTAACGGAAATGGCGCATTGAAAGCGCCCCGAATGTCTCGGCCGTGCGTGACGCCTGGATGACGAATCCGAAACTTTGCGAAAAATCAGGGGGCGGCGCGGTGAAGGGTTCGTGACCGGGTGGCGGGACGCCGGGGCGGACGGCCCACTGACGCTCGCCAGGGCCCCGGCCCTTGGGATGGTCCGGTCAGACTTGATTTGACGGCTGCTGGGCCGCGAGAAAGCCGTGGTCAGGCCTGGACTTAGTGGCGCGCTTTACGCGGCCGCACAAATCGGTTTCCTTGCCCCTCCCCTCCCCCGAGAGTGGCCAGGAGATGAAGTCGATGTCGATCCGGAAGTTGCTGAGTGTTGGCGTGTGCGTCGCGATGACCACGGGCTGCGGCTACAGCGAAGACGAGTGGCAGGCGCAGCTCGCGAAGTACGGGCAGCTGGCGCAGAAGAACAAGGCGACCGAAGGCGAGCGCGCTCGCACACAAGCCGAGCTCCTCACGGCGCAGAAGCAAGTCGCGGATTTGAAGGACCAACTTCAGAAGATGGGCGTCAACCTGGACACCATCAATCAGCAGCTGGCGCAAACCGGCAGCGCGAACCAACAGCTATCCAAGAACGTCGAGGACCTGCAGCGCGCGCTGAAAGAGTATCAAGAGCGCGCCGCTCAGCTCGAGCGCATCAAGGCCCGCT
>JAYUYU010000113.1:0-7428 GCA_043752365.1 Myxococcales bacterium
TTCGACCTGCGCCGCCTCCTGGCCGACGGCTACGACCCCGCCAACGACACCGCCCCACCCGCCAGCCTACCCGCGGATGACCTGCTGACCAGCGGGCACTACGCCACCTGGAAAACTAAACAGAAATAGCCGAGCGAGTACGCGAGAACAGGGAGACGGGGACCGCAACCCACGACCCGCGACTCGCCCGCGCAAACGCTGATCGCTGCACGCCCCCGCCCCCAGAACTACCGATCACCGCTACAAAAGCTTCTGCAAGCAAGCTGCAATTCGGCAGCCACCCGAGATGGGACCAAGCATCAGCCGCCTCCCCGCCGCCCTGTTAATCCGCCTCTCGCTCGCGCTACCGCTCAAGGCCGATCCAAGCGCCGCCACACGCCAAGCCGAAAGCCAAGGGCGCAACGGCGAGAGCGAACAACACGCCCAAAGGCGCTACCAAGGCCAAAATGGCCACAATGGACGCCAACGCCAAGGCCGCTGCCAACGCTGGCTCAAGCACACCAACCGCCGAGCTGGCGCGCGCCACCAGGTAGCCGGCGATTGGAAACGCGGCCAAGAGCGCAGCACCCAAGAGCGCAAGCGGCCCTGCCGAGGTCATGTCGCTCTCGTCGGCCGCCGAAAAGTCGACGCCCAGGCGATGCCCAACCGCGACTGCCGCCACCAACAGCGCGAACATCAGTCCGACGTTGACGAAGGCACCGAGCAGCACCCAACGCAGCATCAACGGTTGGTCACGCGGGTTGAGCGCCTCGGTAACCAAGCTGAGCCGCGGTGGCTCGGGCAGGTGAAGCTTCGCCAGCGTCTGCCGATCCGGGTTCACTTCGCGCAACACCGACGCCGCGCCCAGCGCCATGAACACGAGCAACGGCACCACGGCGATCAGAAACCCGGGGCCGCGACCCCACACGATGTGGATGTACAGCCCGTGCAGCGCGACCGAGCCGAGCCAAATCGCCGCAAACCAGCTGCCGCTCTGCCCCCGCCGCGCGCCCAGCGCGTAGCCCCACACGCCCGCAAAGAACAGCTGAGCCGGCACGGCGCACAACACGCGTAGGCCCAGCACGCCGTCCCAAGGCGCAGAGAATAAGCGTGAAACGCCGAGCGCCGCCGAAAACCCCGCCGCCGCCGCGACCGCGTAGCACAACCCCAAGCGCGGACCGTCGATACGCCGCATGCGATACAGCGGCCACACCACCAGCGTCTTCATTGCTTCTTCGAGCGGCGCCGCCAACAAGAAACTAGCCAGCAGCGCCGACCCGACCCCGGAGGCCCGCACGTCGAACGACAGCTCGGTGAACGCCAACACGGCGCGCTCGACCGCGACTGTCAGCAGCGCTACCGCGGCACCAAAGCCCAACGCCGTAGCCGCCAAGCGACGCGACGCGCGACCCAGCACGCTGACGCGGCGAAACAGCAGGTACGCTGGCAGCACCGACAACAACACGACCAGCGGCGCGAAGAGTAGCTTCAAAAGTGCAGACCGACGACCGCCGTCAAGGTCGCGCCCGCACCAATGCTAGACCCGTCCTTGGCGTAGACTACCGCCTCGCTCCCACTGGTGCTGGACGCCGCGCCCGCCACCTTGGAGCGCGAAAGGAAGAGCAGATCACCCGTAAGGTTGCCACCCACCGAGAAGGTGTTACTCAAATAGTAGTCGAGCCCCGCGCCGACGCGCGCGTTGAAACCCTTGGCGCTTGCCTTGGACGACGCAGGGGCGCTGCTGGAGAACGAGCCGAGCGAAGCGTAACCACCGCCAACCGTGAAATACGGCTCGAGACTGCCGAGCGGGATACGCAGGCCTCCTTCGGCGTTCAGCGTCCACAGCTGCCAGTCAGTGAACGAACCCAGGCGAAAGCGCACACCGGCCGTAAACACCAGGATGCGCACGCCCACGCCCGCGCCGTAAAGTAAGCCGGTTTGAGTCGTCTTCACCAACTTGGCGTCGACCAAGTCGTCCGCCTTCAGGGTTTGCAGACCCAGGTGCTCGCTGCCGATTTCGGCGTTGAGCCAAATCCACTCCAGGCCTCGACCCGAGTCTTCTTGGTCGGCACGCTCGAGGTCTTTTTCTGGCGTCGGGGCGGAGGGATCAGTCTGAGGGGCCTCCGTACCGTCGACCGCGTCCGGCGGGCGCAGGCCCCCTGACTCCAGGGTGCTCGGGGCGGCCTGGGGGGCGGGTTGTTGCGCGAGGCCGAGCGCCGAAACGCAAACGAGCGCCGGGACGGCAAGCAGCGACAAGCTCTTCATGCCGGAAGCATACCTCGGCTCCGCCCGATTTCGACCTGGCGCGTCACGATCGCGGCGAGCTCGCTAAGCTCAGGGCGAGCCGGCAGCCGCGAAAGCGCCGCCAGAACCAGCTCCAGCGTGGGCACGAAGAACTGAAGGTAGCTCGCATCCCCCCGCGTGCGCTCGAAGAATACGAAACGACCGGCGTCTTTCAGCTTCCGCTGCACCGTGATGACGTCGAACTCGAAGCGCAGCGCCAGGGCGTCAACCTCGGAAAGCCCACGCGCGGTCGCGAACTCCGACAGGCGTGCCGCCACGAACGCTTCGTCGAAGTGTTGATAGCTGTCGCGCAGCAGCGCCACCAAATCGTAAGCCCGCGGCCCGAGCAGCGCGTCCTGAAAGTCGATCCAGGCGATGCTGTCGTCCCCCAACACGAGCAGGTTGCGACTTTGGTAGTCGCGATGCACGAAGCCTTGCTGTAGGCCGCCGATGGTGTCGACCAGATAGCTGGTGGCCCGCGCGAACGCCGCAGCCTCGACGTCGGACAACGTCACGCCCAGGGCTTCGACGCCCCACTCGCGAAAGTGCTCCACTTCCCAAGTCAAAAGCTGGCGATCGAAGCCGCGCGTGCGCACGATGCTGTCCTGCGGCAACACCGACAGCGCGCGCTGAGCCGCGGCCAAGTCCGCAACGGCGCGGCCATACAAAGCGTCTCGCGCGGCTGGCGTACGCTGCAGACGCTCAGCTAGGGTTTCCCCCAAGTCTTCGACCACCAAGATTCCCTGCTCGGGCAGCGCACCCAGCAAACGCGGCACGCGTACCCGCGCATTTTCCAACAACTCGCGTATTTCGAGGAATGGCAGCCGCCGCCCCAGGCGTCGCGCCAGCACACGCTCGGGGGCGTCCTCGGGTAGCCACATCACGATCAGAGGCTCGCCGGAAGCGCGCTCGACGCGAAAAAATTGACGCGGTGATAGCCCGCCCGGCAGCTTGAAAAACCGCGGAAACGTTTCGCCCACGCAGCCCGCTACCAGACTCGCGAAGTCTTCCGGGGGGCTCGGGTTCGGCGTAGGGGCAATCGTCACCCCTCGGAAGTACCCGCTTCGTGGGGCCGGGCAAAATTTTGACGCGCTACCCCAGCTTTGCCCCACAACTACAAAATCGTGCAAACTGGGAGCCGGATGTCTCTGGCTCGCCTTGGCAACGGTTGGCTGCCCCGCATCGAGCGCGTGCTCGCCGAAGCCCCGGCCTCGTGCGGCTTGTCTCTCAGTGTGCCGGAGGGCGCGCTGCAGCAACTTGTCAGCTGGCTGGACCTGGTCGTCGCGTGGAGCGATCGCGTCGACCTCACGGCGGCACGCGACGCCGATACCCTCGTCGATCTTTTGCTAGCCGACGCCGCGGTACTTGCAAGCACACAGCTGACCGGCAGCGTGATCGACGTCGGCAGCGGCGTTGGGGCGCCTGCCATTCCGCTCGCAATTTTACGGCCCACGTTGACGCTTACGTTGGTCGAGCCACGCGAACGACGCGCTGCGTTCTTGCGCACGTCGTGCGGCACCTTGTCGCGCCCCGACATCCAGCTCTTGCGCAAGCGCTCAATGGAGGTAGAAACGGGGGTAGCGGAGCTAGCCGTGTCACGCGCCACGCTGCCGCCCCCGCTCTGGTTGCGTGAAGGCGCACGCCTCGCCCAACGCGAAGTTTGGGTCCTGTTAGGACAAGACGAACCCCCTGCTCTGTCGTCATGGAACGCAGATCTCGACCTCACCTACACCTGGCCGCTCACCGGCGGGCGTCGGCGCGCCGTTCGTTACGTAAGGTCCCCAAGTCGAGGCTGATGAGCCGGCCGAGTGGGTCGCAGGGCCGCCGTGTGAAACCATCCGAAACCCAGCCGCCCGAAACGGGCCTCGCCGAAGAAGTTTTCAGCGATCTCGCGGCCTTCGGCGTCGCCCGCCAGCTGCCTGCCCTTGGGGTGGATAAATCTGGCCGCCTGCAGACACTTACATGTCGTCCTGCCTGCAATCTGCCCCGTTTCGGCGGGTCCTGCCCGAGTCAGAAAAAAAGCAGGAAGATCCGAATAACCTCCCCCGTACTACAATCCAGAAGCTCGACGGGACAATCGCCCACTAGAGCTTCACAACGATTTCTGACTGTTTTGATCCCCAAGGTGGCACTTCTCGGTATGCCAGCAGGCTCGACGCCGAGCTACGCAACGTGAATAGAGAAGCTGCCTCCCCGTCCAACCGTCCAGCCCCATTTCTAAGAGGTAACTCGCAGATGAACATCCAGCACTCCGTGAACGCCCCCGCCCTCTCTGGCAAGCGCAGCATGCTCCGCCGCTTCGTTACCGCCGCCACCATGGGCGCGCTCTTGTTCGGTGTCGCTTCTGCGTCTGCCGACGGCAAGAAAGAAGGCAAGGGACACTACACGGTGACGACCATCGCTGGCGTCGGCGACAGCTACACCGGCAAGCTCGACGTCAAGGGCGACGGCAAGTTCCGCGTTCAAGACGAAGGCGGCAACCTGGTGTTCGTGTCGCACATTGGCGGCAAGGGCGACCTGAACATGAAGGACGGCCGCCAAAAGCACACCTGCGGCGACGAGAACGGCAAAGACAGCAAAATCGCCGGCATGTCCAAGGACAGCAAGGTCAAAGTCGTGATCGACAAGGGCAAGCTGACCTTCCCCGAAGCGGGCAAGGAAGCCAGCGGCTCCGCCCCCGCCAAGATCCAGTTCCTCGGCAAAGAGTCGAACGTGACCGTGAAGTACACGGTCAAGGAAGACGGCGGCAAGTACGTCATCAAGAACGCCAGCTTCGACTTCGACTACACGAAGCACGTCGCAGACGGCAAGAAGGTGTGCCTGATGCTGGTCTGCGTGAAGCCCACGGTGACCATCAACATCAGCAACGGCGTGGTCGATAAGTAAGCGTCACGCTCCGGGACGGGCCACCCCAACCCGGCCAGGTAGGACTTAGACGCTCGACGACCCGCGGTGCCCCCAAGGTGCCGCGGGTTGCCCTTTTTTGTAGCTTGCGCGGGGTGGCACGCCGCCCAGCGCGAACGGATTGCCCCGCCGCCGAACACTACGCGATTGTGTGGGAAAGCGAAGTTGACTCGGGGGCGCCGGCACGGCAAAAGACTCGGCCTATGCAGAGCTCGAGGCGCGGCAAAGCGACCGCGAAAACCCCCAGCGGCGTGCTGCTGATCCTGCGCATCGCGATCATCGCCCTACCGCTGTTCGCAATGTTCGCGCCGAAGGATGCGCACGCCTACGCTTGGATGATCAAGCGCGGCTATCCATCCTGCCCCGCGTGCCACGCCGATCCTTCTGGTGGCGAGCTGCTGACCGCCTACGGTCGCATGATCAGCGAGCTCACTTTGAGCACGAACTGGTCCGGTGAGGACAGCGGCGCAAACCAGCGCGGCCTCCAACGCCGCATCGCCATGCGCGGCCCAGAGAGCTTCGCTGCGGGCGCGAAGGCTGCTGGTCCCGAAGACGCCGCCCAAGCCGATGGCGACAAAGCGGCTGGCGAAGCGGTCACGCTCGAAGAGGACAAGCCTGAAGGCGGCGAAGCCAAGCCTGAAGCCACCGAAGCTGAAGCACCTGCTGCCGAAGCCGCAGCCGCCGAAGAGCCTGCTGCAGCCGCTTCGTCCGAAAGCTCGTCATCGAGCAGCGAAGACTCTACGTTCGCGAACTTCTTGTTCGGCGCCGTGACCCTTCCAGATTGGTTGTTGTTGGGGGGCAGCTACCGCCACCTGAACATCTTGCCCTTGGGTGACGGTAAGTTCCGCACTTTCCCGATGATGATGGACTTGTACGGGCAGGCGAATTTCGGCGCCTTCCGCGTCGGAGGCAGCATCGGTGGTGCGCGCGTCGCAGCAGGCTCGCCCTACGCACGTCGCGCCCAGGTCACGGGCAATCAAGGCAAAGAATGGAACTTGATCTCGCGCACGCACTACGTCGGCTACGACGTGCTGCCCGAGCTCACGGTGCGCGCCGGCCGCCTGAATTTGCCGTTCGGCGTGCGCATTCCCGAGCACACCATGTGGGTGCGGCATGCCACCAACACCGATCGCGAATCGAGCCAGCAGCACGGCCTGGCCGCCGCCTACGTGGGTGAAACCCTGCGCGGCGAGGTCATGGCTCTTCTGGGTAACTACCAGGTTCGCCCCGACAGGTTCCGCGAGCGCGGCTACTCCGGGTACTTGGAGTACGCCACCAGCTCCAGCGCAACCGTCGGCGTCAGCTCGCTGGTCGCCTTTTCCGCGACCGATCCGGTAACGCGCGCCGAGTTGAAGACCACGCGCCAACTGCACGGCGCCATGGCCCGCGCAGGCTTCGGCGAAAAATTCGCGCTCCTGGCAGAGGTCGACGCCATCCTCACCTCACGGCGCGAACCCGGGTACGTGGGCTTCGTGCAGTTCGATGCCGAAGCCATTCAGGGTGTGCACGTGATGCTTACTGGCGAAATGCTGGACCAAGGTTTCGTGAAGCCGGTGGTGGGTGCCACGGACAACGCCCGGCGCACGCTCGGTGAAGGCAAACCCAAGGTCGGCGGCTGGCTTTCGGTCGCCTGGTTCATCTACTCGCACTTCGACGTGCGCTTCGACGCCATCAAGCGCACGGGCGAAGACGTGCAGCTCCTCGGCCAACTCCACGTTTACCTGTGAGGCTCGCGATGCACATTTCAAAATCCCTTCGCAGTCTGTGGTTCAGCATCGCGGTCGTCGGGCTCACGGCGCTGACGTCGGGGCGTGCGCAAGCCTCGGAAGCCTTCCCGGGTGCCCTGCAAGAGGCGGCAGACATGCAATGCGTGCCCTTGTGCACTATGTGTCACATCAGCAACCCTGGCAGCGCGGGCACCTGGAGCAAACTCCTCGGCGTCGCCGTGAAGACCAACGGGACCAAGCCCGGCGATGCCGAATCGTTAAAGGCAGCTTTCGCGAAGTACAAGCAGACGGCTGCTCCGGTCACACTTGAGAGGATCCGCACCGGTCGCGAGCCCGAGTTCGGCGCCGACGTCTGCGGCCCCACCTACGGCTGCGCCGTCCACGTCGCCAAACAAGCGGCAGCTCCGCCCGACTTCTCGGGCCCGCTGTTGGCCGTAGGCGCCATGGTCGCGGCTGGTATTTTGCGACGCCGTCGCAAGTCGAACGGCAGCTGAGTCACGGCCGAGCGCCTCGACTCAACCGTTCGGCTACCAGG
>JAYUYU010000114.1:0-2882 GCA_043752365.1 Myxococcales bacterium
CGCTCGACTGGCGCCGCGTCGGGCAAGGTGAGGCGCTTGACCTGCCGTAGCGTCCAGCTCAGGGCAGCGCTCGCCGCGCTAGGCATACGACCCACCAAATCTTCGAGCAGACAGCAAAACGGAATGGCAAGCTTCGCTGCGCATAATCGCCAAGGGACCAGCTCGTAGCAGGCCCTGTTGACTGCAGCAAGCAGACGCTCGCGGCGCGGCCTGACGTCTGGGAGAAGCTAGCCTGCATTGCCCGGCTTGGAAACAGCCAGGCCAAACAGTCACCAAACAGTCAAAGCGAAAGGAGGTTGCCTGGCGGCTATACCCGTGCGCTGCACGCACTCAGCTGATCCCCGTGATTGGCTTGGCCGAGGCGATGACGATGGGCACGCGGCGAGGATCGACTCTGATCCAGCTTTCCGCGCTTTGACGTGTAGTGGACCTCGAATCGTCGAGCTAGGCGTCGAGCCTCGGCTGGGGTGAATGAGCGCACTGAGGTGTCAAATCACGAACACGATCGCAGTGGGCGTTCGGGTATTGCTTCTCGGAGGGGCGACGCAGAAACCCAGCCATACCGACTCGCTATCAGTCGTCAACGCCTCGAGCAATCCTTTGTGAGTGGCCTTTTTTTGAAATTTGTGGCCCATATGAGGGATGCTCTGGCTGGCGGTAGGTCAGGGGGACGGCGCCCAGAATCGCGTTCGCGGCTTCATGCTTGCGCCTCGGCGCGCGCGTGCACCAGCACGGCCTCGATGACTCTATCCTGGTCGCTGTGGCGGAAGCCCGGAAAAATCGGCAGACTCAGCACCTCACGCGCGGCTCGCTCGGCTTCCGGGTACGAGGCACTCTGCGCGGAAAAAACCGGCTGCTGGTGCAAGCAACGCTCGTAGTGAATCTGCGTCGGAACGCCGTGCAGAGCGAGCGCCGCGGCCAGCGCGGCGCGCGGCGGAGAGCGAACCGTGTACTGCGCGAACACGTGTTCGTTGCCGGGTAGCACTTCCGGCACCTGTACGTGTTCACGCAGCGCGGCCGTGTAGCGCGCGGCCAGCTGCCGGCGCTCGTCGAGGTCGGCGTCCAAGTGCGGCAGCTTTGCCAGCAGCACTGCAGCCTGCAAGGTGTCTAGCCGCGCATTCATGCCCAGGAGGCCGTGCAGCTTGCGGTCCAAGCTGCCGTGCGAGCGCATGGCGCGCAGCACCTGCGCCAGCTCGTAATCATCCGTGAAAACCGCGCCGCCGTCGCCGTAGCAACCCAGCGGCTTGGTGGGAAAGAAGCTGGTGCAGCCGACGCGCGCGAGGGCTCCGCTTGGGCGGCCGTGCCGCTTGGCGCCGAAGCTCTGCGCCGCGTCCTCGATGACCGGTACTCCATGCAAGCTGGCCAGTCTGCCGATCTCGTCCAATTCCGCGGGTTGGCCGAACAAGCTGACGGGCAGCACGGCACGCGTGCGCGCGCTGAAGGCGCCGGCCAGCTTGCGTGGGTCCAAGCCGAACCCGCTGGGCTCGATGTCGACGAACACCGGCGTCGCACCGACCAGGCTGATGACCTCAGCGCTGCTGATCCAGCTGAAGGGCGTCGTTATGACCTCGTCGCCCGGTCCCACACCCAGCGCGCGCAGCGAAAGCTCGAGCGCTTGGGTGCCGCTGCCGACGGTCAAGCAGTGAGCGACGCCCACACGCGTGGCCAAGGCTTCCTCCAGCTCAACCACCTCCGGCCCCATGATGAACTGGGCGTGCTCGAGCACGGCTTGCATGCGGCGCTCGATTTCCGCGGCGTAACGCGCGTGCTGTAGCTTCAGGTCGTTGAACTGCACGGCACCTCGCGCTGCCCTGCTTCGTCGTCCAAGTCGAGACACGAAAGCCGGCCGGGGCTCAGCTCTTGGTAGCGCAGCCCTGATTCGGGGCAGGTCATGACGCCTGCTTCGGCTGCGCTCAAGCGCTGACCATGGCGGCTCATCCAGCCTTGCTGCCGGGCGGGACTGCCGACCATCAGCGCGTAGTCGGGCACGTCGTGGGTGACCACCGCTCCTGCGCCGACGAAGCAATAGCGCCCGAGCGTCACGCCGCAGAGCACGGTCGCGTTGGCGCCAATGCTGGCTCCGCGTCGAACCAGAGTCGTGCTGTACGAGCCTTTCTGGCTGAACTCGGCGCGCGGATTTTTGACGTTGGTGAAGACGCACGCAGGCCCGATGAACGCGTCGCTTTCGATCTCCAGGCCAGCGTACAGGGACACGTTGTTTTGCACCTTCACGTCGTTGCCCACGACGACGCCGCCCGCAACGAACACGTTCTGACCCAGGCTCACGCGCTCGCCCAAGCGCGCGCCTGCCATGACGTGGCTGAAGTGCCAAACCTTGCTGCCAGCGCCCAGCGTCGCGCCCGCATCGATGACCGCGCTCGGGTGCGCGAAATAGTCGCCGTCGCTGGGCCCGCTCGCTCCACCCGCGATGCGTTCGCCGTCGCGTTCGAGGCTGCGCTGCGCCATGTCCAGCACCTGCAATACGCGCAGGCCTTCGCGACCGTCGGTACGCGGGCGCGAGCGCCGCGCGCACGCCTCGAGAAAATGTGCGCATTCGCCCACTAATGGCTCCGCTTCCGCCACCGGTACTGGCTCACAGCGGGCGTGCTGGCTCTCGGCAGACGACGGCTTGGCTGAGCCCATGTAGTCGCGACACAGCACGAGCTTTTCGGCCCACGGCTTGCCGTCGTCGAATACGGCCATGCCCTGCGTGCCGACCACGGTCAAGCGCTGTTCCTTGAACGGATTGAGCCAACTCACGTACAGCTGAGCCAGCGCGCCGCCTCGGAACTGCAGAATCGTGAGCGTCGAGTCGGCGACTCCCGGTTTGAGGTACGATGCCCCGACGCAGCGGACCGATTCTGGCAGCTGATCGTCGAGCA
>JAYUYU010000115.1:0-2881 GCA_043752365.1 Myxococcales bacterium
TTCTTCGTCGTCAAGGGCACCGTCGACGGCTTGTCGTCGAATTTTTACACCCGCGCGGGCACCTTCACCATCGACAACGTTGGTAAGTTGGTCAACCCGGCAGGTCTCAAGGTCCAGGGCTACGCCGCCAATGGCGACGGCACCTTCGCGGCCTCGATCACCGACGTCACGGCCCCTACCGCGGCCTTGCCGGCTCGCGCTACCGAGTCCGTGATGGTCACCGCCAACCTCGACTCGGCGGAGCCGGCGATCAACACCGCTGCCATCGTCGGTCCTCCCGCAGTCGCGGCCAACCCTTGGGATCCCCAAAATCCGTCCAACACCGCCAACTACTCCACCACGATGACCGTGTACGACTCGCTCGGCAACGGTCACACGATGGATGTGTACTTCCGCAAGTCGGACACTCTGGCCAACACCTGGGATTACCACGTGCTGGCGGCAAACGCCGAAGTCGTGGGCGGCCCGGCGGCTCCGGCCGTCAACCAAGAGATTGGCTCCGGCACGCTGGCGTTCACCACGAACGGCGCGTTGAACACGATCACCACCACGGTGCCGGTCACGGCGGACTTCGTCGGCGCCACGGCCGGCCAAGCCATCGCGCTCGACTTCGGGACGTCGATTGGCGCGGGCGGCACGGGCTTCGACGGCACCACGCAGTTCGCAGGCGCCTCGAACGTCTCGAGCCAATCACAAGACGGCTATTCGTCGGGTGATTTCTCGGGCGTCGCGATCACCGGCACTGGCGTCGTTCAGGGCCTGTACACCAACGGTCAGAAGATCGACATGGCGCAGCTCGCGGTCGCCAAGTTCCGCTCCAACGACGGCCTCGGCCGCGCTGGTCAGAACCTGTGGATCGAGACGCGCGACTCTGGCACGGCCGCCATGGGCACGGCGGGCAGCGGCGGTCGCGGCGCGACCTCTGCTGGCACGCTGGAAGGCTCGAACGTCGACTTGGCCAACGAGTTCGTGGGCCTGATTCAACATCAGCGCTCGTTCTCTGCGAACTCCAAGACCATCACGACGGCTGACGAGATGCTCCAAGAGCTGATCAACATCAAGCGGTAATGAGTAACGAGCGTAGTTCCCAGCTCTGAAAGTACGGAGATGTCGGAAGAAGCCTCGGAGCCTAAGCCGGTGGAGAAAAAGAAGGGCAAGGGAAAGCTCGTCGGTATACTTGTCGCCCTAGCACTCATCTTGGGTGCTGGGGCGGCAGGAGCCGTACTCGCTCCCAAGTACCTTGGTGGCGGCGACAAAGCCGCGCACAAACCAGCGGACGGCGACGAAGAGGCGGCCGCCGAAGGTTCCGAAGACAAAGGGGGCGACGCCGAAGCGCACGCTGACGAAGAGAAACCTGCCGAAGAAGGCGAGAAGAAGGCCAAGCCGCAAGGCGACGTGCACGAGATTCAAAACCTCGAGGCCATCGTCGTCGACACCCGGTCATCCGACGGGAGCCTGCGTCACATCAAGGTCGGCTTGAGCATCGAGCTCATGGAAGGCACCAAGGAAGCGGATTTCAAATCCTACGTGCCGCGCGCTAGAGAGTCTGCGATTGCATATTTTCGTACGCGCGACTTCGAACAACTCTCCGACCCCAAGAATTTCGTCCAAGTCGTCAAAGACTTGAACAAGGAAATGATCGGGGCAGTCGGGAAAAAGCGAGCGAAGCGCATCGTGGTCACCGATTTCGTAGCCCAGTAGAGGGCACGCACAAGATGCCAGCCTTCGCCGAAGCAGAAGATCACCTGAGGCGAGTTGACCTCACCGGGCGAGAGCGGCACCTCAAAGGTGCCATGTACGCAATGAGTCACGTGGCCCAGCGCTTCGCGCGCAGCGCCCGCAAGACTTTGCCTTTCCTGGTCAAGCGACGTGCCAGGCTCGTGCCCGAGCCGGTGTGCATCGTCGACCTCGGCGCCGAGCGCCTCGTCGAGCGAGGACCAGTTTTCGAAATTTTGCTGGAAGCCGAAGACGGCCCAGGCTGGGCGTGTCTGTCGGTTGGTCCCGAGGCGCTGGCCGTGATGCTGGAAGGCGCGCTGGGCGGCAGCGAAAAGAACGCTTCGAGCGGTATTGGCGCAGATTTGACGCTGGCGCAGGCTGCCCTGGTGGGCAAGCTGGCCCGGCGCTTGGCGCAAGATTTTGCCGACGCGGTCAAAAGCGAAGTCGGCGTCTCGCTGCGGGCCACGTCGGCGCGCAGCATTCCAGCGGGCGACGAACGAGACGCGAACTTCGCGGACGGCCTACGCGCAGAGTGCGTATTCGAAGGCATCGCCGGGGACGCCCGCATCGCCATCGCCATGGGCGCCGAAGCGCTCGAGAGCGCCTCGAAGGGCCAAGCCGACGAGGGCGAAGAAGCTAGCGACCCGCGGATGGCGGAAGCTATCTGTGAAGTGCCGGTGGAAGTCGTGGCCGAGCTTGGGCGGGTGCGCTTGGGCTTGCGGCGAGTGTTGTCGCTTGAAGTGGGGCAGGTCTTGCGCCTGGCGACCGCCGTCGACGACCTCGTGTCCGTGCGCATTGGCGGCATCGAGAAGTTTCGGGGCGCACCCGTGATCTCGCGCGGACAGGTTTCGATCGAGATTCGCGGTCGGCACGAAGCTTGAAATAGGCGTCGGTATGAACGAGCCGAACGCGCGTGGCCCAGTCGACAAGGGCCTGGATTCTCAACCCGATCCGCGTTCCGTAACGCCCCTGTCGGCGCCGCCCGCCGACCTTACGCCCGCCCGCGGCGGCGGCGACACCTTGTCTTTCGTGATGGATGTGCCGGTCGAGGTCACCATCGAATTGGGCCGAAAAACAGCCAAAATTGGCGAAGTTTTGCGACTGGGCCCCGGCTCCATTTTGGAGTTGTCCAAGGCTAACGGGGAGCCGTTGGACGTCTACGTGA
>JAYUYU010000116.1:0-2878 GCA_043752365.1 Myxococcales bacterium
TTTCGGCTAGTTGCAAGTCGTGTGTGACGAGCAACAGAGTTATCGGCAAAGCGGCGCGCTTCACCAAGGCGCGCAAAATGCCGACGACTTCAGCGCGCGTGTGCGCATCGAGCGCGCTGGTAGGTTCGTCCAGCAGCAGCACTTTGACGTCTTGCGCTAGCGCGCGCGCCAGCGCCACGCGTTGCTTCTGGCCGCCCGATAGCTCGCTGGGCCGGGCGTCATGGCGGTCGGCCAGGCCCACCTGCTCGAGCAGCGCACGGGCGCGTGTTTCGGCCTCGGCCCGCGGAACTTGGCGTACGACTTGAGGGGCCAAGCACAGGTTGTCCAACACAGAGAGGTGAGGGAACAGCTGGTAGTCTTGAAACACCATGCCTACGTCCGCCCGAAGGCGAGTGAGCGCGGTGTCGCTGCGGTTCGGCAGCAGGCTGTGACCCGCGATTTGAATCTCGCCAGACTCGATGGTTTCGAGGCCGTTCAGGCAGCGCAGCAGCGTCGTTTTGCCGGAGCCGGAGGCGCCGACCAAGGACACGATGCTGCCCGCTTTTACCTGGGCGTCGATGCCGCGCAGCACTTGGCGCGAGCCAAAGCGCTTGGTCACGCCGAGCAGGCGAATGAGCGGCGCGTCCGTCACGATGCACCCCCGCCGTTTTCGTTGCTAGGTGCTCGAACGGGTTCGAGGCGGCGCTCGATTCTGCGCGCCCAGCGCGCCAACGGAAAGCTCATGGCAAAGTACAGTGCCGCGCACAGCAGGCCCGGCGTGATCCAATCGCGTAGCTCTACCGCCAGAATGGTCATGCGCTTGGTGAGCTCGATCACCGTGATCACGCTGATTAACGAAGAATCCTTGAGCAGGGCGACAAAATCGTTGGTGACCGCGGGCAATGCGGTGCGAAGGGCTTGCGGAAACACCACGTGCCGCAGCGCCTGCCAGCGGCTCAAGCCCAAAGCGCGTGCCGCTTCGGTTTGTCCGTGCGGCACCGACGACAGCGCGCCGCGATACACCTCGGCCTCGTAAGCGCCATAGTTGAGGGCGAGCCCCAACACCGCGGCCGTCATGGGGTCGAGGCGCACGACGTCGGCCAAGCCGAAGTACAGGACGTACAGCTGGAGGAGCAATGGCGTGCCGCGGAACACCTCCACGTAGCCCGCGGCGAGCCAACGCCCGGGGCGGCCTGTGTAAAGCCTCAAGCTGGCGAGCGCGATGCCCAGGGGCGATGCGATGGCGAAAGAGAGGACGGAGATCAGCAACGTGACGAGCGCGCCCTTGAGGAACAACAGGGCATGGCCAGCGCCAAAGTGGCGCGCCGGTGCCGCCGCGACAGGCGATGTGGCCACCGGCAAAGTGGCAAGCGCGCTGGGCACCGCCGCGGCGTTGGCCGGCGTGCCGGCTTCCGCAGGCTTTTGTCGCGCGTCCCACAGTTTCCAGCGCATCAAAATCCGCTCGAGCTCGCCCGATTGTTGCAGTGCTGCCAGCGCCTGATCGACCGCGCCCTGCAGCGCTGCGGCGTCTTTGCCCAGGCCGAGTACGTAGTGACCGCGCGCGATGTCGTCGGGCAAACAGCGCAGCTCTGGCAGTACGCAGCCGTAGCGATCAGCGATCACGTGGTCGAGCAAGACCGCGTCCGTGCGACCCTTGGCCAGATCCATGTACGGCTCTTGCTGGCCCTCGTACAGCACGACCTCCACCGGCGACGCCTTGAGGATGTCGTGGGCTACCGTCTGGTTCAGGGTGCCCACGCGCTTGCCCTCCAAATCAGCAAGGGTCCTAAACTTGGCGCCGGCCCGCACCGTCAGCGTCTCGCCGTACGTGAAGTACGGCGTCGACAAACGAATGCGCGAGCGGCGCTCGGGTGTTTCTTCGAGCCCGTTGAGGATGACGTCGAAGTCGCCGCGCTCCAGGGCTGGCACCAGGTTCGACCAGTCGTTCTGCATGAACTTGGCGCGCACCCCGAGCTTCTGCGCCAAAGCGTCGGCGATTTCGACTTCGAAGCCCTGAATTTTCCCCGGATGCCGCTCGTCTTCGAACACGTAGGGTTCGCCCCCCTGCAAATCGCCACCCCAACGCAGCTCCCCCCGCCGCTTCACCTCGTCCAGATCACCCGCGTGAGCCACGCCAGCCGCTAGCCACGTCGCGGCGAGCACCGAAAGCCAAACACCTGCCTTCACCCCCTCTCAAATAGCCGCCTTTGCCCGCCAGGACGAGCGGTGAGAAAACAGGGAGACGGGATCCCTGTTGATTACCGCTCGAGCCGTTAGCCGGTGCCTTGGAGCCCGGGTTCGAGTTCGGGCGCCAAGCCGTGGCCGGATTGGCTGGGGACGCGGCCGGATTCGTCGGTGGCGGCTCGCTCGGCGTCGTGGCCGTGGTCTTGAGCGATCAGCACGTAGAGCGAGGGCACGATGAAAAGCGTGAACAACGTACCGATCGTCATGCCGCCGACCAGCACGATGCCGATCGAGTTTCGGGCCACCGCGCCCGCGCCGGTCACCAGCGTGAGCGGGAAATGGCCGGCCACCGTCGCGACGGTCGTCATCAAGATGGGGCGTAGACGCGTGAGCGCGGCGGACTGAATGGCGTCGAGCTTGCTGTGGCCGGCGGCCTGCTGGCCATTGGCAAACTCGACGATCAAAATGCCGTTTTTGGCGACCAAGCCGACCAGCGTGACCAACCCCACCTGCGAGTAAATGTTGAGCGTCGTGGTCCAGCCTTCGGTCAGCGCGAAGCTCATGCCGGGCGGGCCCGCGAACTTCAAGAAAGTGAAGATCAGCGCGCCGAACATGGCCAACGGCACCGACCCTGCCAGCACCACCAACGGATCCCGAAAGGAGTTGAACTGGGCCGCTAAGACCAAGAAAATCAACAAGATAGCTAGGCCCATCG
>JAYUYU010000117.1:0-7406 GCA_043752365.1 Myxococcales bacterium
ACATCGAGCCCGACGCAACGATCTCGTTCGATACCTCGGCCGGTCCGGTCATTGCCTACGTGTCAGGGTCGATGACCCACAAGGGCAAATTCGTGTTCACGGGCGGCGCGTCGGGCAACGCGCTGTTCGGTGTCTTGGGTAGTCAGGACATCCACATTCAGGCGCCGTTTTTGGGCGCTTTGGTCGCGCCAAACGCCAAGGTCAACCTCGAGCGAAGCTCGGCTGGCATTCACAAAGGTCAATTTTTCGCCAAGTCGCTCGAGCTCTTCAGCGACACGACGGTGGAGTTCGCCGCCTTCGACTGGGGCTTCTTGAGCGCGGACAGCGACTGCGATGGCGCCAGCGACGTGCTCGAAGCCAACGCTGGCCTCAACCCGCAAAACCCATTCGATGCGTCCGCAGACCCGGACCACGACGACATTAGAACCCGCGACGAGCTGCGCTTTGGTGGCAATCCGAGCGACCCTGACACCGACCACGACGGATTGCGTGACGATCCTGACCTCGTCGCGCAGCAGGACTTCGACGGCGACGGGCGCGTCACCGCCTCGGACAATTGTCCGGACAAGAGCAATCCCGGGCAGAAAGACACGGACGGCGATGGCCGTGGTGACGTTTGCGATTCGACGCCGACTGGCGCCGGCGAAACCTCACTGGTCGAGTGGACCCAGTATCGTTCCGCCTCCGGCGACGCCGCTCTGGCCCCGGTCGGCAACTTCGACACCAAGCGCTTGCAGGGCGATCTGCTCGGCATGTATCGAGGCGACACCAGCGTTTTGGTGTTCGAGACAGCGCTCGGCACCATGCAGCGGGTCGATCAGCTTTGGCACCCATCGGGCGCGCACGTGTTTGCGACCACGGCCGCCGAAAAGTCCAGCTTCCTTGCCCTCGGATACAAGGAGCTATCGGCGATCTCGTACTTCTCCAGCACGGCCGCTCCCATCGGAATCTCCGTCAAAGTACGCCGCTTCTCGAAGCTGATCGGCGGTCGCACTACCCACGCGGTTGGCATTTCCGACGCGGAGGTGGCAGCGCTCACGGCCGAAGGGTTCGCAGAGATCGGCAGCCTTGGGTTCGCCGTCAAAGTGGAAGGACAAGTAACGAAGCCGCAACTCGTCGTGCGCTACCGCGACGCCGGCGGCCGTTTCCGTCACCGGCTTTCGGGGCTGAGCGAAGCTGACCGTGGCTCGCTCGTCTCGGACGGTCGGCAGTTTCGAATCTTTTCCAAAGCCAACGGCTGGACCGTCCCGCTTTACCGCCTTACCTCCGCCAGCGGAGCCGAAGAGCTTGCGTTGTCGGGAGAGTTGGCTGGCTATCGCAGCCAGGGGTTCGTGAGCCGCGGTGTTCTTGGGTTCGTTTACCCGATGGGCACGGCCGTCAGCTCGCTCGAGACGCTTGGGATTTTGTACCGCGTCACCGGCGCTTCCAAGCAAACTCAGTACACCACCTCGTGGAGCACCGTCGGCAAGCTTTTGGCCAACGGATACACGGCATCCACCCCCATTGGCCGCGCGGTCATGCTCTCCGGCAATGATCTGGCCCGTGACGGCCAAGCGGTTTGCAAGGGCGCTCCCAGTATCGTGGATCGGCTGACGACGGCGTTTCCGGATCCGCAAGCTCGCGCGAAGAATTTCTTACTCACGTTGGCGTCGGCGTGCAGCTTGAAACGCGCCGTGGCCGGCACTGGCCTGTCCAGCGGCGAGCAGGCCTTGCGCACCAAGCTTTCCAGCATGGATCCATTGGCCATCCAAACGGCGCGCACCCAAGGCGATCGCATCTTGGCAATGTCGTCGGCCGATCGCGCTGGCTTGCTGGGTGAGCTAGCTTCGCTCGATCCGGGTTCGTGCAGCGGTCCGGTGGACTACGATCGCCTTGGCGGCGGTATTCGCACGTTGGAAGGGACGCCCGGTGGAAACACGAACGGCGGCCACACCGGTGGAACGCAGCGCAAGAGCAACGTGAAGCTGCGGGCCCCGCAGTGCCAAGGGCTTGCCTACGCTGCGGACGACCCCGCCGACGCCGACGAGGCCAGCCGCGCGATCACCGCGGTCGAAGAGATAGTAACTAGATCACAGGAGGGGTTTGAAAACCACCTGGAAGTAGGTCGTATCAACCCAGTGGTCTTCGGTGTCACGTTGAACGCGCGCGGCTTGCCTGTCGATGGCGCTAGCGACCAATGGGCGAAGGAGCATCAACACGTCGGACACCCGGTGCTGGGCATCGTAGAAGGCGATTGCAGCACCTGCAGCGCCGCGCTTGGTGAGGCCTGCGTGGGCGGCACGTGCCGCTCGTATCCGGTCGTAGACAACAACACCGACATTCGCCTTTCTGGCGCAAACTTCTGGGACGTGTCGACCGCCCGAATTCGGCTGACGCGCGTGACGCCGGCCGACCCGACGCAGCCGGAGATCTCTGAGTTTTCAATCAGTGGCATCAACGTCCTCGACATTCAAAGCAATGCCGAGCTGGAAGGGCGCTGCGACTTCGATCCCGTCGCCAACGGCAACCTCAGTGACATTGGCGTCACCAACGGTCCCCCCATCGACCCACCCTGCACGTCGGGGCCGGGCATGCCGTGCCTGGGCCGCGACCGTGGCGTCCGCCCGAACGAGAACCGCCTGGAATTCATCAACGCCTTGATCGCGGTCGATCATCCGGACGAATTTTACACACTGCAGGTCGTGAACTTCAACGGCTCCTACGTGCCACGCTCCGAACGGGTGCCAGTCGACATCGACGACCTGCTCGACGTGGGGCACACGGTGCACGTCTGCACGGCACCCAACTGCAAACCGGCACCCAGCCCGACAGAAGCGGCCTGCAGCATCTTTGCCATGCCCAGCTGCGGCGGCACCGTCGGCGGTGTGTGGAACACGCCCCCGCGTTCACTCACCAAGTGCTCGCAGCTCAAAGACATGAACGGCCCGTCCTTCGAATGCGAAGAAACGCCCAGCCGCTTCGTCTCTCGTGAGGCGTCCGAGCTTGGCGCGCCCATCCGAATCTACGTCACGTCGAATCCCAAGAAGTTCGTGCAGACTCGGCTCAGCTCGCTTCGTTGCAATGACGAGACCGGTGGCGATGCCCTCGGCTCGGACGAAGTGGTCGTCAAGTTCGGAAGCGCCACCGTCGAGTCGTTGAAGCTCGGCGATATCGAATCCGGGTTCGGCGTCTTTACCGCGGACATCGACGCTGGCGACACCAAGAATCCACGGCAACTCATGTCCAGCGTGGAAAGCGACTTGGGCACCGTGACCAACGGCGAGTTCTTCGTCCAAGTCGGTGAGGACGACGACGTCGGGGCCGCCCAGGTCTTGGTGATCGCCGGCATGACAATCGCGATGGCCGCGGGTGGCGCGTATGGTGCTGGCGCAGTTGGGATCGCCATGCTGGTCGGAGGACTGTCGGGCGGCGCCGCGGGTGGCCTCAGCGGCCTGGGCATCGCGTTTGGCGCCGAAGACTCGTCCTTCTTCGACCCGGACGACTTCATCGGACAGGACGGCTGGGTCGCGACTTCGAGCGATGTGGTCACCCGAGGCCTGCAGTCCCACTCGGCGCCGGTCGATGCCGTCGCCCGGCTGACGCAGACGCCGGGGGCCGGCAAGAACATCATGAGCTTGGCTACTTCGGGCCATCCCGGCGTGGCGACGGGTGCGTACTCGCAAGACGCCGACGTCATCAGCTGCACCAGCAACGCGAGCTGCAACTCGAGTCGGCCCGTCTGCTACGCGGCCGGCTGCGTCCAGAGCACGTGGTTCGATCAGACCTTGCCGGTACCGTTCGACCCCAGCACCGACGCGGCTGGCACGGCCCAACGCTGGAACTTCGATAATGACGGCGGAGACGGTGCAAACTACGATATCCGCATCACGACCGCGGTTTCCGGAAAACAGTTCCCTTGAGTCGAGACAAGCCAAGTCGATACCTTTTGAGCCTTGGCTTGTTGGCGGGCAGCGTCTGTCAGGCGTTGCCCGCCGCCGCGGCGGAACCGAGTGGCGCACCCGTCGAACCAAAGCGGGTGCGGGTCCTCGACGAATACTTGGGTGTGCACGCCGCTACCGCTTTCCTCGAACCGTACGAGGGCGCGGTCGTAGGAACACTTTCGCTGGGCGGCGCCGTCGCGCTTGCGGTCGGGGATTTAGGCGAGAGTCCCCGCGGGCGTTGGCCGGCGGTCGCGTCACTTGGCGTCGCGGGCGCCGGTGCTTTCGCGACCTATCTGCTACCCGTCGACTATCGTCCGCGCCTCAACCTGACAGCCGCGCTCGTCGGGCTGCCCACCGCGTTCATGTTCATGGTCGCGCTGAGTGACATCGCGAGTCCCGCGACGCGCGTGACCGTGTTCGGGGCGATGGGTGGAATGCTGGGCATGGCTGGTTTGGGCGTTCTGGATATCGGTCTTCAGCGACCCGTCAGCGCAACCACGTTTGGGCGTGATCAAGTCGAGCTGCGACGCGCCGGACAGGCCGTAACACCAGCGATGGCCGCTCGTTTCGAAGAGCACATGCGGTTAGCCGGTCGGCGCCCCATCCCGGGCTGGTTGTATGGCCTTAGCTTGGCCGCCGGCGGCGTCGTGGCCTTCTCTCCTGTATTTTCTTCTGAAACCAGCCACCCCGATAAGAAGCTGGCAATGGGCTTTGGAATCGGAATGTTCGTGGCCGGTGCGTACACTTCGACGTTGGCGCTGATCTCCACCGACGGCTACACGCAGTATTCCACCGCGCTGCGCCGGCTAGAGCTCGTCCCAATCGGTCCCGCCGGCTCGCCTGGCGTGTCGCTGGCTGGCGCCTTCTAACGGCGTGCGGTGGGCGATACGGGCTGCCGCATTTCTGAGGCGCGGCGCTCGCGTCGCCGCCCGAAGGAAAGATCCCTTCAAATCACGAACCCGTTCGTGATCGGCTTCGTCTCCGGCCGACGCTGTTCGTAGTGCAGCATCGCGGCGTGCGCAGCGGTCCCCACAGCCCGCGAGCTGCGAGCCGCGTGCCAACCAAAAATATCGACCCGCTATGGGCGCGTACCACACCAAATCCGTGGCGGCCGGCGGCCGTTGGCCGCCGCCACGCAGGCTCAGGGCGTGGGGACGAGTACGTTGACCACGACGTCAGTGCACCGCGACAACGCAGCATCCCCCGTCCAGAACTCGTTCGCACCGGATTCGAGCGCCGTAGCCAGGTGAATGGCATCGGGCGATTTGAAGCCGTGCCGCGCACGCAGCTCGGTTGCACGGTCGATGACCTTGGCGCTCACGTCGAGCACGGCGACGCGGCTCCGAACAAGCTGTCGTAACGCCCGAGAAGATCGTGGTCGCTATCTCGCATTGGCTTCGCCCGACACTCGAGCCGCGCTAGCTGTGACGTGATGAGCCTCGACGTGGGGTCGAGGTCGCGGATCCGCTTCTCGACAACGCTTCGCCACTCCGGCTGCCCCTCGACGAGGTAGATGAAGCAGCACGCGTCGAGATAGATGTCAGCCACGGTCTGTCCAGCCGGCTCGGTCGTCGGCGAGCTGGCGGTCGAGATCGGCTTTGCTGCGGGTCCCCGCGGGCATCGAGGCGATCACCTCGACCACGTCCGGTGGGCGCGGCGTGGCGCCCACGGATCGAACGAACACCTCGACCTCGCCGTCGAGCTCATCCACTCGTTCGTCGAGCTCGATGTGCCGGCCGTGCAGCTTTCCGCGAACCACGACACCGCGTTCCATGCTCGCAAGCGTAGCTCATGCGCCGCCAAAATCGTGGGCAAGGCTCACTAGGCGGCCGGCTTTGCCGGTAAGACTGCCGTAAAGCCAACCAGCGCAAACGACGGGCCGCCGGCGCTGGCTTCCCGCGACGGCTCGAAATCGCCCTCCCCTTTGGAAGACCCCGTTGCCGTCAGGTTGCCGCGACTCTGCACCAAACGACGGACTAGGACGGGACAGGATGGAAGCGATCGGGATTGTCTTTCGTTTGCGATTCCAAGGAGATGTCGGTCAAAGTCGCGTCTCGCAAAGGGTTTCTCCTCGGAGCACGAACGGGTTCAATTCCCGGCGCCTCCACCGGAAAACCCAACGAAAGTTGGGTTTTCTTGTTTTGTGTCCAGGGAGATCCCTGACCTGGGCTCGATTTTCGGCGGAGATTGACCGATTGCCACCCGAGTCCTCTCAGGCCGAATCGACGTGGTCCTGGACCCGGGTTATAACTTCGTAAGAACGGACGAAGGTCACATGGTCAAGAAGCTCAGCCGCATCGGGAACAGCTTGGGAGTGATTTTGGACCGCCCGGTCTTGGAGCTGCTCCAAATTGACGAAAACACGCCCCTAGAGATCACGACGGACGGCGACGTGCTCACGCTGCGTCCGGTCCGAGGCGAGAAGAAGGACCGCGTTCGCGCGTCGGCCGCCAAGATGGTCAAGGCCCACGCAAAGACGCTAGCCAAACTAGCCAAATGATCGCGCCCGAGTTCCTGGACCTCGAGGAAGTGCTCGAGATTCACGCGCTCCAGCTCGATGGGTTCGGCGGCATCGCCGGAGTTCGCGATCGGGGATTGCTCGAATCGGCAGTCGAGCAGCCGCGTGCAACCGCGTTTGGAGAGCTCCTGCATGCCGATCTGTTCGAAATGGCCGCTGCCTACCTCTTTCATATCGTGAAAAACCACCCCTTCTTGGACGGCAACAAACGCACGGCATTGGTCGCCGCGCTGGTGTTCTTGGATATCAACGGCGTGTCGCTTGAGCGCGACGATGAGCGATTGTACGAGCTGACGATGGCTGCTGCCGAGGGGCGAGCCGACAAGGCACAGATTGCTGACGAGCTCCGAAAACTGGTCGACGAAGCGCGGGCGTAGTGGTCAGGGAACTCCCTGAGTTGCAGCGACGGAATGCGACGCCGAGCGACAGAACGCGCACCCTCGTCGCGACACGGTCACCCAGAAAATTCAATGAACGATGGGCTTTGGCCTGACACCTGCGCCGTCTTCAATTCCCGGCGCCTCCACAGAAAACCCCAACGACGGTTGGGGTTTTCGTCTTTTGTGCATGTGGAATAGGTCAGGGAGTTCCCTGAGTTGGGCACGTTTCCGCGAGGAAATTGCTACCTCTCCGCCCGCGTCCTCGGCGACCACATTGGAACCGGCTATGCTTCGCGTCATGAGTGCGCTGGACGAAATCCTGGCGACAATCCGCCGGTTACCGCTGACTGAACGGCTGCGGCTCATCGAGCGCGCCAAGCTCGAGGTGGACGAGGACACGCCGAGGCCAGCGGCTGTCGCCGAGCGCGAGCGAAAGCTGACTGTCGACGAATTTCTCGCCGCGCGCCTGACACCGCCACCCGGCGTTCGGCCAGTGAGCTTGGAAGACATGGACCGCGCGATCGCCGAAGGCGCAATCGGTCGTGGAAGCGTTTGACACCAACGTGGTCGTGCGACTCTGCGTGCGCG
>JAYUYU010000118.1:0-2872 GCA_043752365.1 Myxococcales bacterium
ATCGATCGCACGCGCGTGACCAGGCTCGATACCCTGCGCAAGCTGGTTGAAACGGCAGACGGCCAAGTGCGCGCCTACGACGTGGCGGTGTTGGCCACCGGCAGCCAACCAGTCGTGCCGTCGCTCGAAGGCATGAACGACGAGCAGGGTGAGCTCAAGCCGGGTATCTTCGTGTACCGCACCGTCGGTGACTGCATGCGCATGCGCGAGCGAGTGCGCTCGGGCGACAGCGCCATCGTGGTCGGCGGCGGGCTGTTGGGGCTGGAAGCCGCCAAGGTGCTGTGCGATCGCGGGCTGCACGTCACCGTGGTGCAGCTGAAAAAGACGCTGATGAACGCGCAGCTGGACGAAATTGGCGGTGAAATGCTGGAGCGGCAGATTGAGCGTACGGGCATCTTCGTGCGCACCGGCCGGACCGTGGAAGCCGTTTACGCCGAGGAAGCCGTCAAAGGCGTCTACCTGGACGACGGCACGACGCGCCCCGCCGATATCGTGGTGTTGGCGTGCGGCGTGCGGCCACGCATCGATGTGGCCAAGTCCTCGGGCCTACCCGTAAATCGCGGCATCATCGTCAACGATACGCTCGCGACGGAGGTGCCCAGCGTGTACGCCTTCGGCGAGTGCGCAGAGCACGCCGGGCGCACCTACGGCATCGTGGCGCCCGTTTGGGAGCAAGCGGCAGTGCTTGCCGACGTGCTGACGGGCAGCAACCCGAGCACTCGCTACCGCGGCTCCAAGCTGTACACGCGGCTCAAGGTCGCGGGCGTGGACGTCGCCACCATGGGCATCAGCGAGCCCGAGCGCGAGGAAGACGAGGTCCTGCAAATCGTGCAGGACCGCAAAGACGCCTACCGCAAGCTGATCGTGCGCGACGGCCGACTGATGGGCGCCATCCTGGTGGGCGACACCTCAGCGGCTGGTACGCTGGTCCAGCATTTCGACCGCGGCGACTTGCTGCCAGATGATCCGCTAGAGCTGCTCTGCGCGAGCTCGGGCGCTACTGATCCTGCGACGCGCCTGGTTTGCAACTGCCACAAGGTGAGCGAAGGCCAGCTCTTCGACGCGGTGGCGCAAGGTGCCGACAGCGTCGAGGCGCTAGCTGCGGCCACCAAAGCCGGCACTGGCTGCGGCTCCTGCAAAGGTGAGCTGGGGCAGATTTTAGGCAAGGCGTCGAAGAAGGTGTCACGGCCGTTGGTGGCGGCAAGTTGAAGGCGCCCAGAGTCACGCTCAGCGACACGCGCGCGCTGGCGGAGCTTCGTTACGAGCTTCGCCTGTTCCTCGCGTTCAGCGAGCAGGCGGCGCGCCAAGCCGGCATCGAGCCTCAGCAACAGCAGCTGCTGCTGGCAGTCGGCGGTTTGCCGGCCCGCCAGCGCCCGAACATTCGAACTTTGGCCGAGCGTCTCTGCGTGCAACACCACACGGTCGTGGCGCTGGTGGACAAGCTGTCAGTGCGAGGCCTAGTACGGCGCGAGCGCAGCACCGAGGACAAGCGTGAAGTGCTGGTGCGCTTGACCGAACCCGGAGCCGACCTGCTCCAGCAGCTGTCGCGAAAGCACCGCGCCCACCTGCAGCGCATCGGTCCCGAGCTGGTCGCCGCGCTCGCGGCCATTTTGGGCGACCGGGGCTGGGACACCGCTCCGCGCGACGCGGTGCGCGCAGCGGCCACCGCCAGGGCTAGCTAATGCCCCAAAACTGCCGGAAATTCTGGCACGGCGCGCGCATTTCGCCTTTCTGACGCGAGACCCTTGCAGCCTCCCCTGCCCCTGAGGTAAACCCCCGCACCCTCACGGTCACTACCCATACGCAGCGGTGGTGGAACTGGCAGACACACCAGCTTGAGGTGCTGGCGCCGTAACTGGCTTGGAGGTTCAAGTCCTCTCCGCTGCACTAAGAAGAAACCGCCCGATGAGAATCAGGCGGTTTTTCTTTTTGGGGCGTCGTTTCTGGGGGACCCCAGATCGAGTACCTGCAGGGCCGCCCGCAGCAAAGGTTTCACGTCGCGGGCGGTGGTGCTGATCAGCTAGTGGCCGACCAGGTACTGGACGCCGGGCAGGTTCTGGGTGGTCTCGACCAGGTGGGTGATGCGAGCCGAGCGCAGGTGCGCCGGCGAAGCGCTTGACCGCTTCCCCTTTGAGGACCTTGCCCGCCGCCTCCTTGAGGTTGCGGCTCCGCCCGTGTCATCCGCGAGCTTTGCTCACGCTGCTGGAGGGGGGGGCGCTGTGGAACGGCGGCCCGCTCAGCGTTGTGATTGCTGCGGAGCACGGCTCCCCGAGCTGGCTCGAGTCGGGGCTTTTCGGCGACGAGCTGTGGCCCGGCGAGAGCCAGCTGGTGCGGTACGAGGTCGGCGGCCACGTCCGCCCCAAGCGCCGAATCACCTGCCCGATCCATGGAAAATCTCGGCCCTACGCACGGCATTCGCAAGCGGTTGAAGTTCGAGAACGACTCCGCCGCGGCCATCCTGGCTGAGCACGTGAAGGAGCACGTTCCGTTCCTGCAGGCGCTCGGCTTCCTTGGGGAGTGCCGGCGCGTGCTCAAGCCTGGTGGCGTCCTGCGCATCGCCGTCCCGGACGTGGGCCGCTTCCTGACCTCGCGCTCAATGGAGTTCACCGCGGTCCCGCGGTGTCGTCCGCTATGACGCTCGCGGTCGCATCACCGGCGGTGCGCTGCAAGTCGCTAAACCGGGCCGTGCAAGCGACTCACTGTCCGCCCGCGCGCCCGCGCTGGTACCTCACCGAAACCCAGCTCGACGCCCCCACTTAGCCGAATACTTCTAAGATGGGATCGGTGATATCGCCCAACGGTCCCGTACCACCGGCCGCTCGCATGGCCGCCAGCACGACCGCCGCCGGGTGCTTGGCCTCCGCTCGGATGT
>JAYUYU010000119.1:0-17299 GCA_043752365.1 Myxococcales bacterium
GTTTAGGCGCATTCGTGAGATCGAGAGCCTGCCAGAACCGCGGTTGCGCGGTCAACGGCGGGCACGGGCTTCGCGCCCGGGTAGCGTTTGGTCTCCT
Organism: Myxococcales bacterium; assembly: GCA_043752365.1. Lineage (GTDB taxonomy): Bacteria > Myxococcota_A > Polyangia > Polyangiales > Polyangiaceae > PMG-095. The sequence goes on from JAYUYU010000119.1 coordinate 98, forward strand.
TAGTCTCCTCGACGTTAAGAAGAGCTGCGTTGAGCGCCTCAAACTCAATTTCGCGTCCTTCGCCGAGGAGCTCTCCGACGGCCTCTCCTCCGAAGGCCCCGGGGACGCTGAACACTCATTGCTCACCGAAGAGGTCAAGATCGGTTGCACGCTGGGAATGCTCCAGTGTCTCGATCGCCCTCACCGCATGGCCTACGTGCTCGGAGCTATTGGGGAGCTGCCCGCCGCGGAGTGCTCCGAAATCCTGGGCCTGGAAAGCCCCGCGTTTCGGAAGCGGCTTCAGCGAGCGCGCGACGTGGTCGAGGAATTTACACGAGCGCACTGCGGTCTCGTGTCGGACGTTGCGGCGTGCAGTTGCCATCGGCGTGTGCCCGCCGCCGTGCGGCTTGGACGGGTCAGTGCCGGTTCGCTGGCTTTCGCCGAAGCTGCATCGTCATTCGTGGAAGCCCGCAGCTTGATTCGGCGTGTCGAGGAAGCCAAGTGGACGCTGGAGCTGCATCGCGCAGCTGACCCGCCCAGCGCCACCTTGGACTTAATCCGCCGCATCCTCTCTGCGCTCGAACCAGACCAAAGCTAGCCGGCAGTCAGCACCTCTGGAAGTCAACGCAGCACGCGCACCGCCGCTTCAACCGCGTCCGTGACGGCGCGCATACGGGGCAGGGCGTCGACCGACGGTCGTGCGCAGGTACGCCGGTTGCTCGCCGAAGGTCCAGCTGGGTAGCTCGTCGATCAAAGCTTTGCGTTTGACGGCGAACACCTGGCGCTCTTCGATCGAACCTTCGAGCAACCTTTTATCGAGGCAACCTCGACTGCTCCGCGCTCCCGCCGAGCAGCGACGGTCCGATTCAGGTTCGTGCGTCGCTGCAATCTGGTGCGCCGCGAGCCGGCGGTGCCGGATGTCCTTAAAACGAGTGGCTCGACGTGCCGGGAGAAGCAACGCGCGCCCATCAGCATCGACGACTTCAACGACCTTTGACACTCGCGCGCGAACCGCCGCCTCCACCTACCGACGTACTTGACGCGAGGGGGCGGCGCCAGCGCCCAGGCCTCGGAAAAGCCCGAGGCCTTCCTCTCTAAAGACCGCTCGACTCCAAAGACCTCCACCGCGCGCATCTACCTCCACAACCTCGTGGACGACATCGTCATCGGCGATGACGAGATCACGGTCGAGGCGCGCGCAACGCCGCCATCGCGATGATGAGAGCCCCAAATCAGAGGACCCACTCCGGCTCGGGAAAACTTCTGCCCGCTCAAAGCGGCGTAGCGCCTCCGTTCGTGCGTCGTCGCTTTTCGCGCACTGATGATGCGGACTACGTCGTCTGCCAGCTCGGCGAATACCGCACAAGCCTTCCTCGTGTTGATGCAGAAGGCTTCGTGGGATGCGATCCCTTGCGGCCACCTAACGCCTAGAAGGCAACCTGCGCTGCCAGCGTGAGATCGAAGCGCGAGTACGCGGACCGCTGCTCAGGGTCGACGAAGGCGCTTGCGAGCTGCAGCTTGCAGGCGTGAGATTCCAGGTAGTAGTTCATGCCGAGCTCGTAAACGGTGTGCTCGTCATTGGGATCGATCGCATCGGCCCCCTGCTCGTCGTTGTCCGAATCAGGGTCGAGCCAGCCGACGCGCACGACTGGCTGCAGCTGGTCGAAGAATGTGTAGCCGGCGAGCACGTAGAAGCCTTGACCTGGCACGCGCCGACCGTCGGCGGCCACGTCCCAAGCGTGAATGTATTCGGCCTGAACCAAGATGCTTTCGACGTCGACCTTGAGATCGCCTTCGACGCGGTCTTTGGTGTTGGCCAGGTCGCGCTGGCCGACGGCCGTATAGCCTACGACGGCCGCTGTGACGCCCTTGCGCGGATAGAGTTCGAGCCGCAACGCGAGATCTTTTTGGTCATTGGAGTCGAGCTTGTTGGGCCCCTCGCCGTTGTAGAAACCGAGCGTGTATCCGAACATGTCGAACCCCTTCGCGATCTTGAGGCCCAGATCACGACGGTTGCCGAACTGGCGCGACACGAGCGCGCGCTCTGGAAAGTAGAGCTTGGAGGCGCTGGCAGCGCCTTCGAGACTGACGGGGATCTTGAATTGCCCGACGGAAACGTCTGCGTAGTTCGTGATGTAGGTGAGCAGGACATCCTGCAATATAGAGATGTTTCCGCCGCTCGGAGGCTGTGAGACGATGACGTTGCCGGGTGCGCTGGGCTCTGGCTCTTGACCAGTCATGGGCACGCTTCGATTCTGGAAGTCGAGCAGGCGAGCGACGTCGAACACCACCTGATAGGCGATGGTTTTGGGAATGACCTCTCCTTTGGCTCTAAGCGCGGCTCGCCGAATGCGAAAAGTGCTAATCCAAGACCCACCGGATGTGGCGACGTCTTCGATGTAGGAGCCATGGGCCCAAACCTGCAACAACGCGCCGGGCTGAAAAAAGCCGTTCCTGGCGATCGTCAGCTCGCCGGGCTGAGCCGATGGGTCCTTCCCTTCTTCTGCCGGAAGCGTGGCGGCCGGCCCTGGAGGAGCGGCCCGCCGTGCGGGGGCGGCGGAGGGTGCAGCCGGAGCGGGCCCTTGCGCGACAGCGGGAACAGTCACGAGAGCGAGCGGGACAGCAGCGACCAGGATGCGATGATTCACGGATTCGTCCCTGGCGGATGCATCGGTGCGGTTGCACGGCCGTCGACGCCCATGGGCTTCTCGTGCCTACTCGGCGACAAGTGCTAGCTCGCCAAGACTGATGAGGCCGAATAGCGTTCCGGCCCCAAGCAAAAGAAGCAACGGGTTGATGCGCGCGCGCCTGCTGACTAGAGCAACCACTACGCCAACGACGGCGGTCGCCAGCAGTCCGTAACGCACGGCCTGTTCGCGTAAGATGCTCGCCACGGCCCCGAGCATCAAGCCGATCACCACCGGGCGCACTGCCAGCTCGGCGCGGCGCACCCACGGCAGCCGACGGTAGCGTTCGAGCAGCGCGACGGCGCCACTCATCATCAGCATCGGCGGCATGTACGTGCCGGCAAAGGCCGCGGCGGCGCCGGCGGCGCCGGCCGCGCGGTAGCCGATCATCACGGCCAGCACCATATTCGGCCCCGGCATCGCCTGCGCGACCGCGTAGTCTTGAATCAGCTCTGCGGGGCTCACCCAGCCTCGCTGGACCACGAATATTCGCGAATACTCGGGCAGCGCCCCATACACCCCAGCGAACGAGATGACACTGGTGCGAAAGCACAGCCAGAAGATCTCGATAGCTCTCATGCTACGAATTCGGCAGCAAGGCCACCCGCGAGGCCCACTGCCACGGCGGTGAGCAGAGGGAAACCCCACAGCGACAAGGCGGCGACCGCCACCACGACGATCAGACGCCCGCAACGCTTCCGGAGTGGCACCCTTTGCGCGGGAGCGTGAGTCGAGCGAAGCCCTGCTTCGAGCTCCAGCGCGAGGTCCAACAAGAGCCCGGCTGCGCCGATGGCGAAGCCCGCCACGACTGCGCGCACCAGCGGCAAGTCCATCGGGATCAGCGCGACGGTCAGCAGAGCCCAGATTGCTCCTGGCAGGCACAGAGCCACCACACCGGCTACCCCTCCGGTGTAGCCGAATAGCCGCGATCCGAGCGCCATGGTCAAGCTCACCAAGTTCGGTCCCGGCAGGAGCTGCGCCACGGTGAGCGCGTCTTGAAACTGCTCCGCGCTCAGCAAGCGAGCCTCGACGACCAACGCGCGACGATAGATCGGCGCGACGCTGCCCGTACCGAAACTGAAGGCGCCCAGCTTCAGGTTGAGCAGTACCCAACCGAGCGCCGTCAGAGCGGGCTCGTGCGACGCTTCAGCCTCACGAGCCAAGCGATGGGGAGCAGCGCTGGCCATCGTCGCGTCATCCGCCCCGCAACAGCCGAAGCGCCACGACCTGCGGTCGATCGCAGCCCGCACCACAGGTATTGGAGATTTGCGTCGACAACTCGCGGAGCTGCCGCTCGTCACCGGCCATCTGCGCGGCCGTCGCCAAGCCGATCACCACGTTGAAGCGCCGTGGGGCCATCTTCAGCGCCGCGCGCAGCTCCGCAAGGGCGGCGACCGGCTGGCCTCGCGCCAACAGCAGATCGGCGAGCAGCTCGCGGGCACGCACGATGGGGCCTGGCGTTACCGGACCGTCGTCGGTGCGGTCCTCCAGCTGGGCAGCTTGCCGAAGGCGCTGCAGGGCCAGCTCAGGCTTGCCCTCGGCCTGGGCGATCCAGCCTTCGACGGCCAGGCGTTGAACGTCGACCAGCTCAGCTGCTGCCGAGCCCTCGTCCGAGTGCTGGCGCAAGCGATCGCGGGCCCCGGCCAGGCGGGCTAAGTCTTCCCTGGCGCCAGCGAGGTCATGCAGCCGAGCGCGCGCATAGCCGCGCGCAAAGAAGGTAAGCGCATTGGCGCGCGGGAACGGGCTCGCTAGCGGTTCGAGCCGAGCGGCCTCTGACCAGCGGCGCCGCTCGATGGCATATCGGGCCGGAATGGCCGCGAAGGCGTAAGCGGCCTTGCGACTTCGCTCAGGGGAGACGCGTCGAATCCGTGCCGCGAGATGCACGACGTCGTACGCTTCGCGATCGCGCCCCAGCTGAAGGTACGCATACTCCAAGTAGTCCAAGGCGTGGAGCTCTTCTTCCCATGCTCCCTCCATGCACGTTTGACCCGCGTAGGCGCGCGCCGCCGCCGCCGAATCCAGGTTGGAAGAAATCGACTCCTGCCACAGCCCGAGCTGCGTAAACGTATGCGAAGGCATGTGGAGGGCGTGCGCGGAAGATGGCGATATCTTCGCGTACCTGCGAGCGGCCGCGAACGCTCGCTCGGCCAGCGGCGGGTAGTCGTAGGCGTGAATGATGTAGTGCGCCGCGCCGGGATGGTTCGGCTGCTCGGCGAACACCTTTTCGGCGATCTTGCCGGCGCGGAGAGGGACGGCGAAGGTTTTGTCCGAAGGCGAGGCGCCCGCCAAGAGCGCAATGGCATACAGCGTCGAGGCTTCGCGATCTCGAGAGTAGCGCGCGGCTAGGCGTTGCATCGCCCGCGCATACGACTTCGCGCGTGCCGCGTGAGGCACGGTGCTCGCGTTCCGATAGAATGCGCCGACCGCGGCGATGTAGTCGCGCTCTCGCGCGTCCGCGCGCTTGGCTGCTAAGCCCTCCGCGGTGGCCACGGCTGCCGCGCCTGCGCTCAGCTCAGCGGCGGTGGGGTTCATCCAGAGCGGGCGGTAGAACGACATCGCCACTCCCCAAAAGGCCATGGCGCAGCCTGGATCTTTCACTGCGGCCTGTGCAAATTCGTCTCGTGCGGCCTCGAACCAGAACGAATGCAGCATCGCGACGCCGCGGTCGAGCTGGACCTTCGCGGCGGCGGTGCACGAGCTGGGCAAGTCCACGCTGCCGAGCTTGGCCAGATCAGACTCGCTCATTTCTTCGCGTTTGCCGTTGCAGAGCGGTAGCGGCCCGTGCGCGCTGCAGCCTTCGTCGGCAGCCGCGTGGCGACTGAGCCCCAGCAGAAGCAGGGCGAGCAGACCTTCAAAAACTCTCAACCGCATGGCGTTCCTTTAGCTAGATGCAACCCAAGAACTGCAGCAAAGCTTCGCGGTCACTGCCGGACAGCGCAGCAAAGGCCGCGACCGAGCTCTCCGCTTGGCCGCCGTGCGCGCTGATGGCCTCGGCTAGGGTGTTTGCGCGCCCATCATGCATGAAGCGCGTGCGCTCGGAGGCGCGCCAAAGCGGCATCGTCCGCCAGTCACGACCACGCGCCGAGCCTTGGATCATCGAGTCGTCGAGCCCAGATCCTAGGTCGTGCAGCAGCAAGTCCGAGTACAAATGCACGGTGCGGCCGCGTCCAGGTAGCGCAGGCGTATGACAGCCGGCGCAGCCGATGTCGCTGAACACGGCAGCACCGGTTGATCCGAGGCACGCCTCGGTCGGAGCCGGCGGATCCAAGCTTTGCACGAACTTCGTCACCATCGTGAGTGGCAGAGCATCGATCTCCAGCTCGCGCCCGCGCTGTCCACAGCCCGAAACCTCGTCACGCGGCGCTAGGGGATTGGTCAAGCCGAACTCGTTGCGGTAGCCCAGGCCGACGAACTCGACGAACGTCGCGACGTCCGCCTTCCACCCGAAGCGCCCGATGCGCCCGTCTTCGAGCCGGTTGACGCGGCCCCGAATGCCTTCCGGCTGCGCGGCGAGGTTCGCCAAGATGTCGCGATCGCGGATCGCGTCGATGAGCGCGTTACCCCGCAACGTCATCGCGGAACGCTTGGAAACGACGTTGGCGCGAGGCGTCGGACCCGTCGGCAGGTTGCACGACTCGCCAAGTTCGTTGATCGAGCGGGCGCGCGCTACAGGGCCGCCTTCGCCCTCCAGATCATCGAACGAGCCGTCGCGGCGGATTCGACCCACCAATGTCTCCATCGTGTCGTCTGTGACGCCCATTCCGCCAGGAAACGGGTGGTTGTGGCACCCGCCGCAAGAGGCCGCGTTGAAGAGCGGCCCGAGGCCCTGCTTAGGCGTCACGTCGAGCGAGAACAAGACGCTGCCGATGTCGTCTACGGTGCTGGCGCCGCTCGCGCGCGCCTGCGAAATGAGCTCCCGCGTAGTCTCCGCCTGACCGAACGCGCGAGCTCTGAGCAACACTCCGCCTCGGCCGGGTGTAGTTGCCGTGATGTATAGCGTTTCGCTGTCGGCGGAGACGCCCAGCCCGCTGACGCGAAAGCCGGGCACCTGAGCCTCGATCTCTCGCCTCGCGACCAGCGTGCCATCTTGGCGCATGCGAACGATCGAGTTGTCGCCGCGGTTCAGCACGTAGAGATCGGATCCCGCACCAAGCATGGTATTGCTAGCAAAGCTGGCGTGCGCGGTCTCGCGGACCGCGGGCGCCACGTCGATCGGCACGTCGAGCGCGCGACTGCGCAAAGCTCGCACCTTGCTGACTGAGAAGAGCTGACCGTCGTCGCTCAGATCCAGGACGACCACGCGATCTGCGAGCGGGTCGGCGATGTACAGGTTCCTCGTCGGAACCCAGTTAAACGCCATGCCCTCACGAGCCACCACGCGCGCTCGCGTCGACTCCGCGGCCGCCGTGCTCACGTTGGACACCGGCGTGACGGTTCCGGCAGGTGCTAGGGGATCCACCCCCCGCGTGACGTGCACCTGCACGACGCTGCCGTCGGCAAGCACCGCGGCAAATACCGGTCTGGCCGTTTCGTCGGGAGATTTGGTGAGCAGTGTCGTGCCAAGCGCTCCGCTAGGGATGCCAGCGTGGCTGGTGCCGGCGCGGTTCGTCTCGTCGCCCGAGAAGATGGCGGTGGGCACGCCGCTCGGGTTCGTGACCGTGATCGTGCCGTCTCCATCGCTGCCGCGCGGCGCGTTCGAAAACCAAGGGCGACCGCTACCGTTGTTGAGCGAAATGCCCGTCGGCAAACCGACTGACGTCAGCGCGAACGTCGCTGGGGTGTTCACGGGATGAGAGAAGGTCGGCGACTGCGCCGTCACCAGCTGGATGTGGCCGTCCGCGACCGACGCCTGTATGCCGCTAGCCGCAAACCCCGGCGGGACGAGCAGCGCCGGTCCGCTCGCACGGGGACTGAGCGATAGGATCGAGCCCGCCGATTCAGCAGGGCGGGCCAGCGGTGCGCCGAAGTTTGAGGTGCTCGCGACTAGCACGCGCGTCGAGGCAAACACGCGCCCTGGCACCGTGAAGGCGGCCAGCTCCGGCAGGTCGTGCAGCGCCCCGCCAGGCAAGAATTCACCGACCTCACAGACGGCGCCAGCGCCCGGGATACCGCGAGCCAGCACTTCAGCGCGGAGCCTAGTGCCGTTGGGGCGATGCGCGCTCTGCGTAATCGCCCCGATCAGTGCCTCAGTTTCGGTCTCGGCGCTCGCAGGCCCTTCACCGCAGCCTGCGACGTAAACTGCGAGTAGGCTAGAGCCGACGAGGCGCCTCAGCGCGGCAACTCGCCTACTCAACGCGCATCCTTGGCATCCTTGACGACTACCCATCACCAACCTCCCGATTTGGAATTCAACCCGCCCGACGCCTCGGCCTCACGAACGCTCGGGCGTGCGCCGAGCCAGTTGCGGTCACCCGTCGCGAACCAACGTGCGCATTCGGTGCCGAGCTGCAGCTCCGCCTCGCGCTCGTAGCGCTCGCTCTGAGCCTCGCGCAACTGTTCGCGCCAGCGACCATTGACGCCCTGGTTGATGAAGGCCTTCGCACCCTCGTCCCAGAACTTGCCTTCGAACGGCAAGCTCCGCGTCGCGTTCTCTTTCATGTACTCGAACGTCGAGTGCTCGACGATTGAAGGCCAGGCTGTGGTCCGAATCGGAATCTCGAGAAACTCGGCGACACGTCGGATCTCCCGCGGCAAGTCTCGCTTCAGGTTCGCGTAGTGGAGCATGAGTACGTTGGGGAGCCGCCTGGCGCGCCACCAGGAGCGGGCGTACGCCCAGAAAGGCCAGAACGGATAGCCGTCGCGATCGAGCCAGTCGTCGAAATATTGCTGAATGGTCTCAGGCGGCCGTGGCATAGGGTCGCCGACGAGGCCCGACGTTTCGTTCAGAGTCTGGTACCAAACGTCGTTGGCTTTGGTGTGATGATTATATAGGCTCATCACCACGTCACGGCCGTCTCGCGCGACGTGCACGTACTTTGCTGCTCGCGAGAACACCAGTGCATCGAGCGGCATGTGCGTCTTCAGAAAGCGTCTGTGCGACTGCGCTCCGAGCACGGGTAGCTTAACGTCGCGTGGCGGCACGCGATGCTCGACGCACGGCGACATGCGCGCGACCTCCAGCCCCTCGGCGCCATCGAACAACAGCTGCGACACGATCTGCTGGAGCCAGGTGGTGCCCGACTTGGCGTAGGTCGCGATCACGATGTCGTCGTTGCGGAACTCGAAATCATCCCAGACGGTAGAGTCAAAATGATGATTCTTGAAGTCGCGCGTCTTGATGGGCCAATCTACGGATTCATCCATGACCACGATGCTTTCTGTGCCGCTACTTCGCAGTGGGCGGGAGCGACATCATGAACTTCGTGATGTGCTGCGCGATCGGAACAGGCTGCTCTTCGACGGCGAAATGCCCGGCGTCGAGCAGGACCAGCTCCGCCTTGGGGAGGTCTTTGAGGTAGGCGGTCGCGCCAGCCGCGATGAAGGCGGGATCGAGCTTGCCCCAGACGATGAGCGCGGGCGGTTGACGTTCGCGTAGGAAGGCCTGCCACTTCGGGTAGGCGTCGATATTGGTCTGGTAGTCTTGAAAGAGGCGTACCTGGACTGCTCGATCTTCCGGGTTCGCCAGCCGCGCCGAGTCGTGCGTCCACGAGTCCGGACACATGCGAGCGCTGCGATTACCGGGCACGTCGCGCAAGTATTGGCGCTGCATGATAGCGTCGTCGCTGACGAACGTCGCGAGCTCCTCCAACTTCTCCGGAGTCTTCGCGTCGCGAGCGCTGCGGAAGAACGTTTGCCGATTCGGTGTGAGTCCATCCAAATAGGCGTTGGCGTTCTGGATAATGAGCCCGCGCAACCTCTCCGGGTGCTCCATCGCGACGCGGAAGCCGACCGGACCGCCGAAGTCTTGCATGTAGAGCACGTAGCTATCGAGCTTGAGCGCGCCCACGAAGCCCGTAACGAACGACGCCAACAAGTCGAACGTATAGTTAACCTCGCGCGTGCTCGGATGGTCGCTGAAGCCGGAGCCCAGGTAGTCCGGCGCCACCACGTGGTAGCGCCCCGAGAGCAGGGGAATGAGCTCTCGGTATGTATGAGATGACGACGGAAACCCGTGGAGCAGCAAAATCTTCGGTCGATCGGGCGAGCCCGCTTCTCGATAGAAGATCCTCCGCCCCATCACCTCTACCGTTCGGTAGTAAGTTTTGGCCGGCCACGCTGCGGGCGGCGCGTCACCGACTGATTCGAGCGCCCCAGCAGCGGGAAGCATCGGGCTGGGGGCGGACCCAGGCGCGGCTGGCGCCAGCTCCGCACCGCGTCCGCCGCAGGAGGTGCTGAGGGCGGCGGACAGCACGCACGTCCACGCCATTCGCAATCCACTCAAGCTCCCTCTGCTTTCAGCGCCATGAAGACGGCAGCCAAGTCTTGTCGACCGTGTCCCTGACGCTCGGCGGCGCCGTATTGCTGCCGAATCGCCGTCGTGACCGGTAGCTCTCGACCTGCTCGTCGGGCCGCGGACAGCGCCAGGCCCACATCCTTGTTCGCCAGCGCCAAAGGAAAGCTCGGTGGAAAATCGCCTGCCAACATCAACGACCCTTTGATGCGAGCGTAGGGCATACCGAACACGCTGCCGTCGATTAGGTCGAAGAACGATTCCGGCGGGACCCCCAAGCTGCGCGCGAGGGTCAGCGTTTCTGCGAGCACCGCTACCACGCCGGTGCTCCACTGATTTGCCACAAGCTTGAGCCGGCTGCCCGCGCCAGTTTCACCGAGCCAAAGCACCCGCGCACTGATCGCCGCGAACGGGGGCTGGCAGCGCGCTTCGAGCTCGCGCTTGCCAGAGCCCAGGATGATGAGCTTGGCCTGCTCAGCCGGCTGGCGCGTACCTAGCACTGGCGCATCGACGAACGGCACCGCTGCCGCGCTCGCGAGTCGCGCCAGTCCATCCGTTGCTTCCACGCCGACCGTACTCATCTGGATCCAGATGGCGCCCGACGCCATGGCGGCCAGCGCTCCGGCGCTCATGGCTTCCTCGACAGCCGCGCCATCAGACAGCATGGTGATCACGAACCCTGCGCCTTCGACGGCGACTGCGGGCGACTCTGCCAGTGTCCCGCCCGCGGCCTGTAGGGGCAACCCAGCGCTGGGGGTTCGATTCCAGCCTGATACGCTGAAACCTCCGGCACGCAGATTTCTTGCGATGGCGCTGCCCATGATGCCCAGCCCGAGCACGGCAACGCGCTTTTCGTCGGCCTGCGTCATGGCGCGTGAGCCCCCCCAGACGACCGCGCTTGCTGAAAGCCGCCTTGAAAGGCCTGCGCTTGATCGTGGAAGGACTTGAACTCGAGCGCGTTGCCGAATGGATCGAGCAAGAACATCGTGACGTGACCGCCGAGCTTGCTGTCCAAGCGCTCGTGCGGCTCCTCAAGGAACTTGACGGAGTGAACCTTCAATCGCTCTGATAGAGCGTTCCAGGTCTCTCGATCGAGGTTGAGTCCGAAGTGCGGGACTGGCACGGCGTGACCGTCGAACACGGAACGGCCTTCAATTCGCGGCGAGGCCACGATGTGGGCGACGATTTGATGCCCGTAGAAGTCGAAGTCGACGTAAGCCGCCGAGCTGCGACCTTCCGGACAGCCCATCACCTTACCGTAAAATTCGCGTGCTCGATTGAGATCTGTAACGGGGAATGCGAGATGGAACTGCGAGATCCTTGTCATGACACTCCCCTTTCAACAGTGTTGCTGTCCAGGGCTCACGGTTAGATTTGGCCCCGAGATTTGCGGCGGTCGAACGTCGGAGAAGTGCTCGGCATAAATGTTCTCCCAAAACCGATCGAAGATCCCTTTCGCGTCTTTGTATCCGTTGACCAAGTCGTTCAGCTCTTCGGGTCGTTTGCGGACGAATTCCCCCAGCGCTTGCTTCAGCTTCTCGCGGTGCGCGATGTCGACTTCACCCGTGTGGATGTCCCAGAATGTCCACGCCACCCTGTCCTTCAGCGCTTGAACGCTAGGGTTCTTGGTGAAATGCAAGTGCATCGCCGAGAGATACACCTGGCACAGGCACTCACCACCCATCCCGCGCAGACCGATGGCATAGGCGCTAGAGCGGGTATTGATTCTGTTCTGTAGGTCCTTGAGCAGCAGCAGGTTTTCATGGTTCGGAAACAGATCGAGCTCATCCCCACGTAGGCCGATGCTGGTGAGAAACGCGTCGTACAGGTTGGCGTGCGAACCCTCGCTATCGCCGTTGCCGAGCTCGTCGTTCAAGAAGTCCGCGAGCAAACTACGTAGCTCCCCGAACGGCAGCTTAGCAACCAGTAGCGCTAGGTCAGTGATGTAAAATATCGTGAAATAGCGATATTGTACGAAGATCTTCTGCAACGTCTCGAACGGCGCGCCCGCCAGTCGGATCAGTCGGGCGTCAGCGACATATTCGGTTTCGGTGCGGGCCGTATCTGCCAGCGCCCAAAACTCTTCCATTAGGCCATCGGTCGACATCAATGTTTGCATTTGATTGAAACTCCACTCTTTCCGCGTGGGACGATGCACTCAGCGTGCTGCACGGCCGCCCCCGCTACGAACCCTAAGCCGGCTCGGCGCGACATTTGACGCGCCGCAAACGCGGCTCTCTCAGCGCGCTCTCGCGCTCTCGACTTCGAGCTCGCGTGCGCCCGATACGACTTGTTGTTTACTTTGCAACTTGATGCCGCCGTCGCCCAAATCTGACTCGTGCTGATGCAAGTAGCCGTAGCGATAGAGACTACCGAGGATCTTGGCCAGGCTCACTTCTTCAGTCTCGGTGCCCGTGTCAACCTCCACTTCCGGATCGAGCGGCGGCTCGTACGGGTCGTCCACTCCGGTGAAGTTCTTGAGCTGGCCCGCCATGGCCCTTCGGTATAGGCCTTTGGGGTCGCGAGCGGCGAGGACCTCGAGCTCACAACGGCAGTGGACCTCGAAGAAGTTCTTGACCGAGCGGCGCTGCTCGTCACGCATGGCGCGGTACGGACTGATGGTGGCCGTGATCGCGCACGCCCCTGCCTCGGCCAAGAGCTTCGCCACGAACCCCACGGTGCGCACGTTGGTTTCGCGCTCCGCTCGCGAATAGCCCAAACCTGGCGACAGGTAGCCGCGAATTTCGTCGCCATCGAGCACAGCTGCGTGCCGATTGCGCAGCCGCAGCTCGCTCGCCAAATGTCGTGACAGTGTCGACTTGCCGGCGCCAGAAAGGCCCGTGAACCAAACTACCAGACCATCTTGCATGAGTATCCTTTCGCTCTTCGCTTTTCGTTTCGCCCGGCTCGCAGACGAGCGTCGTCGGTGGCGCGGACGTGGGGCTAGCGGCGTGTCGGAGCTTTCTTAGCCGGCTCTGCAGCGAGGAGCGCTCGCGCCCAGTAGCCAGCGTAGCCTTCGGGGCTGACACGCACGTTTGTGCCAGCCACGTTACGGATTGATAGCCTGCCGCGGCCATGATGCCTGAGTCCCGTCGGAGCGGTCCATCCAGACGCGCCAGCTGGGATCGGGAGAGTGAATGCCGCGCACGGAGCGGCACCTGCGTCGCTTGGATAGGCGATTGGGCTCCAGTCGCGCGTCCGCGGGCTGCGCGGGGTACCGATGTTTCCACCACACTCATTCCTCCTCCTCATTTCTCGGGCCAACCAACGCGTTGATGATGGCTGCCCCCCAGGGCTCGCCCGTCTGATCTCTACCAACGCCTAGAGCCGTCTTCAGCCCGTCAATACGCTGGAGCGTTTGCATTCGTAACGGTCAGCCTGGCTACGCCCACGATCTTTCGACGCCCAAGTCGTCCGCGTCAGAAGCCGCGGACGCGTGGTTCCACTTGCACGTCGCATGGGCCCGGCCCATTCTTCGGCCCATGCCAAATCGCGGGGCCACGCTCTCTGCTCGGGATCGCGGCACTATTGGCGCGAGTGAGGACAAGAAGGAGGGCTTTCTCGAGCAACAGATGGGTCGCTTTGTCGATGGCGACTCGGCTGCGTTCGAAATCATTTTTCGTCGCCTGGCACCTCGCGTCGCAGCCGGGCTGCGATTGATGACGGGAAGCCTGCACCTCGCGGAAGACCTCACGCAGTCCACGTTCCTCAAGGTGCTTCGAGCGCGCGACACATATCAACGAGGTATGGCGGTCGACGTCTGGGTATGGGCAATCGCTCGCCGCACTTGGATCGACGAGAAGCGTCGCTTCGCGCGACGCTCCGAGGTGCAAATCGGCAACGAGTTGTCCTCGTGGACGCAAAGCGCCGATGGGCCGGAGACAGGACCTCTGTTCGCCGCCTTGAGGGCGCTCCCTACTTTGCAACGCGAGGCGCTGCTGCTGCTGAAGCTCCAAGGCCTAACGGCAGCCGAGGCGGCAGCGGTCGTCGGAACGACCGAGGGTGCGATCAAGATGCGTGCGCAACGAGGCTATGAGCAACTCCGTCGCATCCTCGATAGCGAGTCCCCTTGAATTGTAGCGACTTCGCGCGCCAGCTTAGCAGCACGGCGGGGCAGTCGCCGGATCTGATGAGCCACGCTTTCAGCTGTGCGCGTTGTCGCGCACTCTTGGCCTTCGACCGGCAGCTGTGCGGTAACGACCTGCAGCAGCCGTTGGCTATGTCCGCCGAGCTGCGCAGAGCCGTAGCGCTCGAGCCGGTGGCCCTGACGCGGTTCTCCGCGTGGCGGCGAGCGCTAGTACCGGTCGGCGCGCTGCTGGCGCTGGCTGCCACTGCCAAGCTGCTTGCCCCACGGCCCGACGCTGACGCGGTGCCCTTCCGGACGGCCGTCATCGTGAGCGTCGTGCTAGTTGGTTCATTCCTCGCCGCCCTCTTGCTGCTCCTTGCGCGAAGTCGTATCGGCGCCGGACGCTTTGCCGTGGCGCGCTATGCGTTTCCACCACTGACCCTCTGCGCCTTTCTAGGGGTCAGCGTCTTTGCGTACGAAACAGTCCCGCCGAGCGCGCACCCGCCGCGCGCCATTCAAGTATTTTTGTTGGAGGAGGTGGAGCCATGCGTAGGATCGTGGGTGCGGCATCTGCCGTGTACGCTGCTCGGACTGGCTATCGGGCTGCTGCTTGTGTCATTGGTCTTGCGAAGTGCGGCGAGTGTCGCGATTACCACGTCCCGCGCGAGCGGCGCGGTATGCGGTGCTGCGGCCGGCATCGCGGCCGCCTTCGTGCTCTTCCTATTTTGCCCGGTTCACTTGCTGGAGCACCTCGTCGGTGTTCATGCAATTCCGCTCCTGGTGTGCTGTGTGCTCGGTTTTAAGGCGGGCGTACACTAGCCGCGACTCGACGCATCAGCACACGGTGAGGCATCGTTAGTGAGGCATCGTTAATGGGGCGAGACGGTGGGAACTGCTTGCTCGCCGCCCATGCTGCCCGCATTGCCGCGTTCACTGATCGACGTCGCTCTGTTATGCGCCGGGCGCGGTCAGCCCCGTGACGAGTTGCGGCTGAGCGGGGGACCGGCTCGGCAAGTCGATCATCTTCGCCAAGAATCAGACCCACGCCGAGTTCATCGCGGAGCGATTCGATCTGAACTACCCACACTACAAGGGCTCGACGGCAAGAGTACACTTCATCCTCGACAAGCAGTATCGGTGGCCGAGCTGGGCGGCGCCCAAGGGCAAGGACGGCAAGATCGATCACAATGTCGCGCTCCCCGGCGACGACCTGACCGCGTTCGTCAACGGCAAGCTTTTTCCCTACCTGATGGGGTTCAAACAGCGCGCGAGCGGGCCGAACACGATTGAGTACAAGGTTGAGGAGACACGGGTGGAGCCGGCGCGACCGCTCCCGCCACCGATCCGGGCCGGGTGACGCTGCATCGCCTCAACCGCGCCGAGTACAACAATACCGTTCGAGATCTTTTGGGGACATCAATGCGGCCGGCCGATGCGTTCCCAATCGACGACCGGGGCAGCGGTTTTGACAACATCGCGGACATGCTGACGGTGTCGCCGCTGCATTTGAGCGTTTACGACAGCGCCGCCAAAGCCCTCGTCAATGAGGCGCTCATGAATCCCGCGCAGCGAGCGAGAATCGTCACATGCGACTTGGCGGCAGGTGGAGACGTCTGCGCTCGCCAAATCACGCAGGCGTTTGCCTCTCGTGCATGGCGCCGGCCGCTAAGCGATCAGGAAGCGATGGGTCTAGTTTCGGCGGTTAGTGGAGCGCGTGTCCGCGGTGACACCGCCGAGCAAGCCTTGAGCTTGGCGCTTCGTGCCGTACTGCTTTCTCCGCACTTCATGTTTCGAGTCGAGCTCGACAGTGATCCAACGTCACTTACGCCCCACCCGCTGAACGGGTTTGAGCTCGCGACTCGGCTTTCCTACTTCCTCTGGAGCAGCATGCCGGACGAGGCGCTGCTCTCCGCTGCCGCGGCCGGTACCCTCTCCGACCCGAGCACGCTGCGGGCGCAGGCCACCCGGCTGCTGCAAGACCCGCGCGCCGCAGCCCTCATCGACAACTTCGCGGGTCAATGGCTGCACCTGCGCGCGATCGACGCCGCGCAGCCTTCGGAGAAGGCAGACGTCTCCGTGCTGACGGCGATGAAAGCGGAGGCCACCATGCTGTTCCGGGACGTTGCCTTCCAAGGCGCTCCCATCACCCAGCTGTTGACCGCCAACTACACGTACGTCAACGACCGACTCGCCAGCCACTACGGCCTGCCGGCGGTGGGTTCGAGCGAGCTCGTGAGGGTGGACCTGAGCGGTAGCCGTGAGCGCGGCGGCTTGCTCTCTCAAGGGGGCTTCTTGACCGTGACCTCGCATCCGGATCGCACCTCGCCCGTCAAGCGCGGGACTTGGGTGATGAACGAAATACTCTGCGCGACCGTTCCACCCGTGCCGGGCAACGTGGAAGTTGGCGCGGTCGCGAAGGCAGCCGAGCAGGGCCTGACTCAGCGGCAGGCGCTCGAAAAGCACCGTGAGGACCCAACGTGCAAGGGGTGCCATCAGCTGATGGATCCGCTCGGCTTTGGCCTGGAGAACTACGATCAAGTTGGCGCTTACCGTACGACCGATGCTGGCTCGGTCATCGACTCGAGTGGAACGCTACCGACTGGCCAAGTTTTTTCCGGCGCGAAGGAGCTTGCCAACATCCTCGCACAGAGCCCTGCGTTTCCGCGCTGCGTCGCGCAGAAGCTCTATACCTATGCACTTGGCCGTACCCCAGTTACAGATGTCTTCTTCTCGAGTGAGATATCCGACGGTGACCGCCACAACCACGATGACATGCCCATCATTTTGGCGGGCCATGGCGGAGGCGCCTTGCACCCGGGCCGGCATATTCCCTACACGGCCGACGCGGGCGCGCCGAAGGAGAAGGTGGCCAATCTGCTCCTGACGACGCTGGCCGCCGCTGGAGTCACGGGGCAACCATCTCGGCGATGGCACAGCCCCCTTGACAGGACTATGATGCTCGATCCGACGATACTACGGCTGCGCCTCCGTCACGGAACGCTCGGCGCCGGAGCGGTGCTCTTCGCTCTTGCCGGCTGCGCGAGCGATGATTCTCAGCCGGGCTTGAGCCCGCGAGCGGG
>JAYUYU010000120.1:0-17298 GCA_043752365.1 Myxococcales bacterium
CGGTCACTCAGAAGAGCGTAAATCTGGGCGCGTCTCGTTGGGCTTGAGCGCCCTTTTTGCGGCGGCACGCTCCTTCGCTTCCTTGGCGCGGTAGCTCTGGCCTTCGATGTTCAGGACCTCGCAGCGGTGGATCAGGCGATCGACGAGGGTGACGACGCAAGCGGCGTGGGGGAAGACGTCGGGCCATTCTGACAATGGCTTGTTAGTGTCGAGCACGACGGGCTTGAGCGCTTCGTAGTGGCGCGTGACGACCTCGAAGAGCAGGTCCGCGTAGCGGCTGTCGTAAGAGAGATAGCCGACCTCGTCGATGCAGAGCAGCTGCGGGTGGACGTAGTGCTTGATGCGGCGACTCAGGCCCGCGCTGCGGCCCTGCAGAGCTAGCTCGTTAAGCATCGCGCTGGCAGTGGTGAAACGTACGGTGTGCCCGCGCATTACGCAGTGGTGCGCGAGGTTCTTGAGCAACATGGTCTTGCCGACGCCGTTGGGGCCGAGCAGCACGGAGTTGGCGCCGTCCTCAAAGAAACTTAGTTTGAAGAGGTCGTCGACGGCGGTCTTGTCGCGAGCAGGCTCGCCCCCTCCTGCTCGAATGCGTCGCGGACCTGAAGCTTCTCGTTCTCGTGCGAGCGTCGCTCGGCCGCCGTCGACTGGCACCACTCGAGCGCTTGACGATTCAGATCGTCGATGTCCCGATAGCTGCGCGCCGGAAAGAAGCTCGTGCGGATGCACTGGATAGCCCGCTCCACGCGCCCTTTCTCGTTGCCACGCGCCACCGCCACCGGCCGGGGCTCGTGCCGGTAGTGCGCCGACAGTTCGAGCAGCGTCGGGTGGAAGCGGATCGCGTCGCCTTTTCGCTCCAAAACTGCGCTTTTCAAGTTGTCGTAAAGCAGCACACGCGGCACACCGCCAAAGAAGCCAACGCAGACACATGACCGTCGAGGAAGCTCGACATTCGCGCGTCCAGGTAGAAGCGCAGAAACACCATGCGCGAAAAGCTCAGCACCATCACAAACGCCATCAGTGAGCGCTCAGCGCTGCCCGCCCGATGTTTGCCGAAGTGCGCCCAGTCGACCTGGGCTTGCTCGCCCGCAGCGTCCGCAGACGCAAGTACGCTTCCGCCACCGGCCTAGGCCGATGGACCGCTACCACACGGCGAAAGTGATCAGGACCTCCCGCATAGCCCCGCTCCTTCGCCATCGCGTAAAGCCGGCTGGCAGGCAGACGCGGGTAGGTGCCCAGCGTCTCCACGATCAATGGCACGTACGGCGCCACGATCGACGGCTTGTGCACGCTCACACCGCGACGCCCTCACGAGCCAACGTCCGGCGCTCAGGCCCAATTTCCCGCCATCTCGGGCCGCGCGAGTCTGGTGCTCAGCCCCGCGCAAATCTGGCCTCGACCGCCATGCTGCCCAACCAGCCGCCGGTTTGGATGCCCGCTGACACGGGAAAACCATCAGATCCTGGGCGACTACAACGTCCCGGTAGCTGGGCGCCGAAGATGTCGTGCGGCCAAACATAGCCTACCGGCGCGGGGCGACCGGAACCCGCCGCGACGCGCTTGCCGTTGCAGCCGGCCGCCCGCCGACCGCAGCACTTTGCGGTCGGCGGTGGGCGCGGAGCCTTCGACTGGGTCTCGGTCGTGCGCCCCCTATCCATGCTGGCATCAGGGCGCAGGGACTGGCGTTCGAAAGACGAACGGCTGCCACGATGACTGATTGAGAAGGTTGATTGTCCAGTAGCTACGGGCGGCGGGATCAACCACTGTCGCCCATGTCTTCGGGAGGCCGCCGGTATTAAATCCGGTCGAGCTTCCGCTTCCGGAAAAATCGAACGCGGACGAGGCCGCCAAGATGCCACTGGCACTAGGGGCGCTGTTCAACGAGCCTGCGGTCAAGGGATACTGAGCGTATCGCCACCGCGGCGTGGCACCGCTAGCCGCACACGGCCCAGTCGCAGAATCGCGGCATACGCCGCTCGCACAACTCGGACAAGAGTATAGACCTGTTTGGTACTCACCATAAACAATGGTCGCGAGGGTTGTGTCGCCAACCACAGAAGCCCTGCCACAATGGTAGCCGTTAGCGCCAATGTCCCTACCGGGCAGCGGAACAATGACGCGTCGACACCCAGGCGCATCGACGCTCTCAGTCGGCCCCGCGGGCGCGTCCGTATCGAAAATTGTAACACTGGCTTTGAGAACCCGTGCCCTCCTGTAGCCGTCGGCATCAGAGTGCCAATCTCCCAGATACAGAACGCCTTTTTGCTGATTCACGGGGCCAGCACCAGCTGCCGACGTGTACAGGTATGGCTCAGAGTCACCGTTCCCGTGTTCAGGCCCGTCCGCTGGCAAAGCCATGGTGCCAACCACAATCTTGTTCAAACCCCTAGTGAAAGTGGGCATCAGATAGTAGACGAGCGACGGGCCGCCGCTGTACGCGTAGAAAAACGCTGGCGAGAAATGACCGCCAGTCTTCCCGACGTCAGTGATCGAGGTTCTGCTCTCTGTTTGCCCTCGCGTAACCTTGGTGTTCAGAACGTCAGCTGATCCGAGCGACAGTGCACCGACGTCAAAAACCAAGGCAGCGGGCTCGAGTGTCTCACTCTTATACTTGAAATGCTCGCGGTTGTCGTCCCAATGGAAGCCCAACACCAGACGCCCATTGGCAATATCCAGCCTCGGGTTGTCAGCTGTCTTGCCATCGTGAGTAGCTGCGAAAGTTCTGAAACCGTCGGCTGGGTTCGATGTTTTTGATACACCAATCGCCGTGAACCTTTGCATAACGTCTTTGCCAACACCAGCAGTGCTGGAGTCTTGGAATCTCATGCTTGCAGTAACAACGTGCCGCTGGTTGCGTCGATCGTATTGGCTTCGAACATCGTAGATCGTCCCAACGCACCGATTCTGGTAGCAGGTGCC
Organism: Myxococcales bacterium; assembly: GCA_043752365.1. Classification (GTDB taxonomy): domain Bacteria; phylum Myxococcota_A; class Polyangia; order Polyangiales; family Polyangiaceae; genus PMG-095. Next base: position 2,917 of record JAYUYU010000120.1, read on the forward strand.
CTTTGCGCAATTATCCATAGCCAGATTTGGATCGCACTCGTGCTGGAAGGTCAGATGCCGATTGAGATTGTACTCACCGCTTGCTGGGTCGAATAGATTCGAGAAGAGGCTTTGCGCGGTAAAGGAGCTGGTTCGGTTGCCTTCGCGATCGTAAACTTCTAGTCTTCCGTCGCCACACACCAGTGTTTGGTCCGTTCCAACGGAAATCGACATATCGTCCCGCTCCCCTCCGAAGCCAGGTTGGAATGAGTCACGATCTCCCATGTCGTCGAAGCTGACGGGCGGAGTGAACTGCTGCCCCTGGATGATCGGCATATTGAAGTCGCGAAACGCCTTGATGTGCAGCTTGTCCGTGCTCTCAGGCCAGGTAAGAACTACCCGATCGGGCGTTATGCTCGCCATCCAACCAGCCTTCGACCAGAATTTGCCGGCGGAGCTGCCCTGGAGGAGGATGCGTTCCTGCGCACGCAGCGCGTCGATTGCTTCGAAAGTCTGAAGCCAGCCCTGCCCGCCCAACGAGAACTGCAGGAAGAGTCTCGAGCCCCCGCCCTGAGCAATTCGAACGTCCGTAGCGTTTAGCTCTACTTCATGACTCACACCGTGAAGTGTGGGATTGCCGCTAGCAGGAATGTCCCATAACTCCACCGAGGGACGCGCGCCGCTGGTTCGCGCCGTCGCAACACGCCGAAAACTCGACGGCGCAATCGCGAAGTTGGTTCCCGCGCCAACGTTCACACTCCCCAATTTCGTGAAGCTACCGAGCGCCGTTACGGTCCAGGACGTTAGCTTGACATTGTTGCTGCCGTCGCTAGTGGCGACAACGATTGTTCCGTGAGAGCAAGAGTCCTTGCCGTCACAGGCGGGTTGCCCACAGCAACCCCAATCTTCGCAATTCTTGTAGCCGTCTTTGTCGTTATCGGAGGCATCGGCACAGGCGCGAGGTGTATTTTCCTCGGTGGCGCTCGGTGGACTTTGACGACTGGGCCACGCTCCGCGTGGTTGTGCGCCAGGCACCCACGTAACAGCCAGTTTCCCGACCGCCGCCTCGGCGATCGAAGCCCGTTGTGTCAGCGTTCCCGCCTCATTGATGGCATAGCTGATCAAGCCGAGCTTATTCTGAGATCCTCGATACGCAACGACTACGGCTCCATTCCCGCCGCTGTTCTCCAGGATCGCGTTGTTATTGAAATCCGCCGTGAGGGTACCGGGCGACGGATTCATGGTAGTGACGGCTATATCGCTGATTGTTCCGGCTGTTTCCTCAGAAGACAACGTTATCTTGTCGGCCGCTATTCTGAAGGAGGCGACATAGTATTGGCCCGCAGAACCGCGAGCCGCGACCACGAAATGGTCGTCGTCCACACGTGCGACTGAAACCTTGTCCGCAACCAGCGTTGGCGTCACGAGCCCATCAATGTAGACAACTTCTTCCGTCAACCCATCGATCTTCCACAGCGAAACGCCAAGCTTGCCATTTGACACCAATCGACCCGCCGTGACGAAGCGGGCGCCGGTCAGGCCTGTAGAGGCGACTATCGAATACTCTGTGCCGGTCGCCGTTCCACCCATCACTAGGCTTCCCGCGGCAGGAAACACCGCTTGAGACACCTGTCCCAGCGGCTCGTTGGTTCCGCTGCTGCAGGCTTGCAACAGAATCCCCAGCACCAGAGACATCCGCAGAATTAGAGACATGACCATTGACTTCTCCGTACAGACCCAACGTCCGGAATCCGTGCCTTGCAAACTTGAGCCGGCGCGAACACGAGCCGTGCGCCGGCCTGAGCAAGGATCGGACCGAGCGCGGTGGGCTTGCCGCTCTCTACGCGGTTCGCGCAATTTACCAGGCGAACCAGGCCGGAGCGGCAGCGGCCGGCGGAGATGGTGACTGGGAAAGGACCTGATGTCCGAGCATGTTCGGACATGTCCGACCCGAATCGGTACGCGAAACGTGGCCAAGGGCCAGACTAGGGGCTGCCGCCCGGTTGAATGGCGAAGCTCGGGCCGTAGTGCGTTCCCCGAAAACGCTTGCAAGAGGTTGGCACTTCTCGTGCATCGCAAGTGCACATGCGAGAAAATGGACCATGGGCGAAACTGGCGTGCGCAATGGGTTGTTTGGCCGCCGCGTGTAGCGACCAAGCTGGACAGAGCAGCGACGACGGACCGTCCGAGCTCCCTTTCGAGACGGTAGGCTCGCAGACGTCGGCGTTGGTGAGCCTTCCGAGGCACCCGGACTGCCCGCTGGACCCGGCGCTGGTCAACCCGATCATCCTCTACGTGGCTCCCAACGGCAACGATGCCAACGCAGGAACTAGCGCGAGTGCGCCCCTTGCTACGCTCGTTGGAGCGCAAGCCAAGATCCCCGCGAATTTCACGCGCGATTATCAGATTCTGGTGCGCGGCGGTGAGTACCGCGGGCAAACCGTGGTGTGGACGCGAGTCTCGCCCGTTCGCCGCGTGCACATCGAAGCGTTCCCGAACGAGACCCCGGTCTTCACGGGTCTCGAGGCGGGCGCGACGCTGACGAAGCTCGCCTGGCTCATCGACCTCAAGGTGAACGACGGCCGCGCAGACACGACCACTAACTTCTTGGTCAAGGGCTTGAACGTCCAATATTACGCCGACGCCGGGATCATGCTTAACGGCAACGGAAGTAGTGACAATCCACAGCCCCAAAGCTGCGGCACGTTCATCGACAACACGTTGCTCAACATCGGAGACGCCTTTGCTGACTGCAACGCCACGACGGGGCTCTTGAACAGCACGCTCTGCACAAGCACCCCGCCGCTCGACAATTGGGGCTGCAAGTGCACTGGATTTGCTGGCTTCGATGTCATGCGGTCGTCAAAAAACTACTTCCTGAATAACAAGATTATCAATGCCGTCGATTCCATCAGCCCACAGTTGATCCACGCGTTCTACTTGTACATGTCCGACAACAACATCTTGAAGGACAACTACATTCGCAACAATAGTGGCTCGCCCATCAAGGTTCGACAGGGCGTCGACCCGGTGCTCGGTGCTGTAGGTGCGAGTCGAAACCAGATGATCAACAACTACGTGGAGCGAGCCGGTGGGAACACTGGCCGCCGCAATAGCTTCTTCTACGATCAGCAGGGCTCTGGGAGCGTGAGCATCAACAATACGCTCTCGGGCAACCTGGCTACGTTCCCCTACCTGTCGAGCACGACGAACGTGTTGGCGTCGCCGGTAACTAGCTTCGTCATGGGCGGACAGAGCGTCGGTAAGCTTTTTCAAGGCGGGTGGCCGTCTATAGAGACCGTGACGGCTATCACTAGTGCGGATATCAACGCAGACGGCAAAGAGGAGGTCTTCGTGGCGCTCTACTACCCCAACGAGCGCTTCACCAAGGTCGTGTACAGCGAAGGCGGCTCACGTGAGCTGAGCGAAGTCGCGTACACCAGTACGACTTGGCGCGTCGATCACTTGGTGGCCGCCGACTTTGGCGGCCAAGGCTTGTCCGTCGTGGCCGATTTCTACGACGTAGGCACCGGCAAGACTCAGGTCGCCGGCGGCGCCCTGAATGCAGACGGCAAGTACCTGCTCGGTACCGGAAGCGCGCTGCTCAATCAGAGCGGGACGAATGGCTGGAAGATCAGCGCGATGGCAGCGGGAAAAGTCGCAGGAGCCGCGCATCCGCAGCTTTTCACCGCTTTCTCGAGCAGCGGAGTGGCGCAAATCGTTCGTGGGGACGGCGTCACGAGCGAGGTCGGCAGCTCGCACCCTGGGTTCAGCAGCGGCTCCACTCTGTACTCGAGCTCAAGCTGGGAGATCCCGGCAATGACCACCGGCAAGATTGACGGCAGCGGCACTGTCAAGCTCGTCACTGCCTTCTTTCAGCCCACCACCAGCGTCAAGACGGCCATCTACCTGGGCAGCGGTTCGGGCTCCGATGGCGCCAATGACGGCGGCTTGATTTGGCAAAATCCAACGGATCGAGTCACGTCACTCACGACGGGGACGTTCGATGGCAGCCAGGAACGGTTGATTACCGGCATTGCCTCCAGCGGCGTGGGCAAAATCTTCGCGCAGACGGGCACAAGCCCTATCAACATTCAGGGTACCTCGCTCTACTCGAGCCCTCTGTGGAAGATCTCGGGCGTGGCGCGCGCTGAAGTCAGCTCCGGCGGTTCCGGTGACGAGGTATTGGCGGCGTTCGATAGAAGTCCCAATGATACGGCGACCCAAGTCTCGGCTGGCAACGGCGAGACGAGCGTTAGCGATGACGGGGAGGCGTTCTACAAGTGGCCGTAGCGTTCGCGCCGTTTCGGTGGACGCCTGACTAGCGCCTTCGGGCCCAGAGCGGTCTATGCGCGCAGTGCCGGCCGGCTGCGAGCCGTGCTAGCGAGGCGCAATGCGCATCCTGATCGACATGGGCCACCCAGGGCATGTCCATTTCTTTCGCCACGCCATCACCAAGTTGGAGGCCGGCGGCCACGAGGTTTGCGTTTCGGTTCAACCCAAGGAGGTGACGGCGGAGCTGCTGAAAGCCTTCGGTATCGACTACCAGGTCGTGGAGAGTCCCAAGTTGCCGCCGCAGCTGCGGCCGCTGAAGGTGCTCGGGCGGGACTTCAAGCTGTACAGGTTGGGTAAGCGCTTTCAACCGGACGTCGTGACGGCGATCGCCGGCTCCTGGGCGGCCCACGCCGGATTTCTGCTGCGTAAGCCCGTCGTGTGCTGGGACGACACGGAGCACCACAAGTGGGGACACCGGGCGGCCTGGCCATTCGCAACGGCCATCTACAGCCCCGATTGCTACACGCTGCCCAAGATCGAGAAGCAGGTCTTCTACAAGGGCACGCACGACTTGGCCTATCTCCACCCCAAGTACTTCACGCCGGACGCCCAAATAGTGCGCGACGTCGGCCTCGATCCCGAGCAGCCGTTTTGCATCGTGCGGCTCGTGAGCTGGCAAGCCGTGCACGACATCGGGGAGCACGGCTTCAACGAGCGTCGCATGCTGGAGTTCCTGCGGGCGCTGGAGCCACACGCGCGCCCTTTGATCACGTCGGAAAAGGCGCTGCCCAAGGAGCTGCAACCGTATCAATTGAAGATCCCTCCGCACCAGATTCACCACGTCATGGCATTTGCGCGGCTATGCGTGGGGGAAGGCGGCACGATGATGACCGAGTCGGCCGTTCTTGGTACACCAGCGGTGTTGGTGAATACGCTGCCGGCGGGTGTATTCGAGGAGTTCAAGCGCAATGGCATGCTCGAGCAAACCGCGGACACCGATGAAGCGCTCCGGTTTTGCTTGCGCTCGCTGCAGAATCCGAACGCCAAGGCAGCTTGCCTCGAGCGCCGCGACCACTACCTGCGAGATCGCATCGACGTGACCGAACTCATCGTGGATACCCTGGAAGCTTTCGCGCGCCGCGGTCGCTAGGCCCGTTTCGCACCTTTCGCCCCCCGGTTGATCGACGATGCAGGCATTTGTCGAAAATCCCCATAGTTTCACGAAAAACGCGGGTGGTCTTGCAGGTAGGATACGTACGGGTACGGTGGCGGCCTTGAAATCGACAGAGATGATTCACGGACCCGACAGCCTGACCCCGCGCTGCGTCACGCTGTGCGTTCGACAGACGTCAGCGCAGAGCGTGACGCGGGCGGCTTCGCCTGCGTCAGGGTAGAGGGCCGCAATGGATCGTTTGCTCGGCTCGACACCCTCACTCTTCGTGGCGGCTCTGTTGCTGGTCATCGTTGCGTCAGTGCCCTCGCTGTCTGGTTTGCGAGGCCGTGTGGCGGTGTCGCTGTGCGCCGTGACCGTGCTCGCCGCTGTGGCGCTCATCTGGCAAGGCGTAGACCGCAGCCGCGTGCTCATTGACGCATTTCCCTCGAAAGTCGTCAGGTACGCAGCTCGGGCGTTGAGCACCTCCAACGCCCCGAACGTCATCTTGATCGAAGGCGCCAGCTACGTCCTCAACGGCGTAGACTCCTCGACGGTTGCGGACGAGCTACAGACGCTCGGCTATTCGGTCGACGTCGTTAGACTTGCCGCTGGCGCGGCGAATCACTTCGAGCGCTACCGGATGCAACAAGGCATCGTGCAGCGCCTGCAGCGCGGACCGCAAGCTGGCCAGCGTTGGATCTACTTGGCCGAGGTGCAGGCCGGCTACGACCGACTGCCGCTCGCTCAATTCGACGACAATCAAGACACCGATCGCACTTACCACTACTTGACCTTGAACAACTCCTGGAACGCCGTGCGGGCGATTGCTAGTCCAGGTGTGGGTGAGCCGCTCAAAGGTGCGTGGCGCTGGGCCGTCTTTCGTCACACCTTGATCAACTCGTTCAACGCTGGCGTGGCGACGCGCCTCGCACCGGAAGACGAGCTCGACCTGAGCGGCGGAAACGTCAGCGCTCGTCGGTCGGCGCGCTTCCGTTTTGGCGGTATGGGCCCGGTGATCGCGGCTCAGGAGTCGCCGCCCGTGCTGACACCCCAGTACAGCTGGATGACCGAGATTCGAGAACCGCGCTTGCGTCACCTGTGGCGGAGCTACCTGAACGACTTTGCCTATTTTGGATTGCCGACGACGCAACTCGAACAATTCGAGTACGTGCGCGACTTCTGCAAGGCGACCAAGCGGAAGTGCATTGCTCCCACGGACGTGTCGTTGCTCCAAGCGCTGGACAGCCCCAAGCAATGGGTTAACGCGAGCCATTTGTCGCTCAAAGGCGCCAAGATCTACTCACGCTGGCTGGCGCGCGAGCTGGCGCGGACTGGCCTGCTCAGGCAATGACGTTTTCGACCTAGCGGCTACGGCAAATGCTCTTCAACTCTGCAAGCTTCGTCGTCTTTCTTTTGGCCAGCCTGGCTCTGTATTGGGCGACGCCGTCATTACTGCTGCGGCGCGCCGTGCTGCTGATCGCCAGCCTGTCGTTCTATGCCTGGTGGGACTATCGGTTTCTCGCGCTAATCGCCTATGTCACACTGGTGGCTTATGCCGCGGCGTGGGCGGTGCACCGGTGGCCCGGCCAGGCTAAGCGCATCGTTGGCCTCAGCCTGTTCCTCCAGCTCGGGCAACTGGCCATCTTCAAGTACACCAACTTCTTCCTGACAAGTGTGGGCGACGTGGCGCACCTATTCGGGTCGACGCTGCAGCCGCCCGCAATTTCGATCGTGCTGCCCATCGGCGTGAGCTTTTACACGTTTCACGGCATCAGCTACGTAGTGGATGTCTACCGCGGCAAGCTTCCGCGCCCGCTAGGGCTGTCCGTGGTAGCGCTTTACATCGCCTTCTTCCCGCAGCTGGTGGCCGGCCCAATCGTGCGCGCGGACGTGTTTATTCCACAGACCGAGCGCCCTGCTCGACTGGACTCGCGCGATCTCATCGTGGCGATGAAGCTCATCACCATCGGGCTGATCTGTAAGGGCGTCTTTGCCGACCGGCTTGCGCCGCTGGTCGACGCAATCTTCAAGGCACCGGCCAAGTTCGACGACCCCACGCTGATCAGCGCGGCGTTCGGTTTCTATTCGCAGATCTATTTCGATTTCGTGGGCTATTCAACGATTGCCATCGGAGTGTCCAGGCTGTTTGGCTTCAAGCTGCCCAGGAACTTCGACTTTCCGTATCGCTCGACCAACATCACCGAGTTCTGGCGGCGCTGGCACATCTCGCTCTCGACCTGGCTGCGCGACTACCTCTATATCCCGTTGGGTGGGAATCGCTCGGGGCCGGTCAAGCAGTATCGCAATCTGTTCCTCACCATGTTGCTGGGTGGGCTGTGGCACGGCGCCAGCTACAACTTCGTGCTGTGGGGTGGCGCGCATGGGCTCGCGCTTGGCGCGCACAAGCTGTTTCGTTCGCGCTGGCCGTCGCTGGTGGCCACGGGCGGCGCTCGCTACGCTTGGGCTCCGCTGGCGTGGCTACTGACGCATGGCTTCGTGCTCGTGGCTTGGATACCGTTCAGGGCAGCATCCTTGGGCGATACCAGCATCATGCTGCGTGACGCCGTCGGCTCAGGTCATACCGCTCAGCTTGCTGGTGGTGGTCCCGGTCTTGGCCGAGCACTTGCTGGTACAAAACTCGCGCTTGCCCACGCTGCGTTGGCCAAAGCGTCCCGTCGTCCTGTTAGCCGCCGTGGGCATCTGTTTCGCGCTCGCTCTAACCCTGCTTGAGCTCAAGGTTCATAGCTTTATCTACTTCCAATTCTAGCGGCTGCAGGCAACGCGCGAGGTGTGCTCCTACCCCGCCGAAGCCGAGGGCGCGCTGCCCCGCCGCGCCGGTGCGGGTTTTCTTCAGCTATCCGCGCACCGCAGATTTCAGCCGAGCTTGCGTTTCGCGTGAAGTCGGCCCCCCGGGGGCTGACGGCCAAGCGAACGAGGGCTCGCAAACAGGCCGACAAAAGCGGCAGAAGCCTGGACAAATTACACGCGCAGAGCCAGCATCCGCCCCGAATGTTGGCTCGGGTTCGGAATTTGTGGGTGTCGCTGGTACGGAGGCGCGTCAACGCCGACGCCTACTTCTACGCCATGCTGGCGGTGGTGCTCCTTGGTGTGTTCTTGCGGGTCAATGGTTGGCTCGGCCATCACAACTCGTTCTGGATGGATGAGGCGATGTGGGCCTCGCGCGTGCTGCACCGCCCGCTGATTGCGCTGGGCATTCGTCCCATCGGCTTCGTTGCGATCACGCGGGCACTGGTTGAGGTGTTCGGTGCGACGGAGGTGTGGTTCAGGTTCCTACCGGCAATGGGTGCCATCGGCTCGCTACTGCTGATGCCGTACGTTGCCGGTCAGCTGCTCGCGACCAAATGGCTGCGAGTGTTGATGGTGTTGATGTTCGCCATCCAGCCGGCTCTGGTGGACTACGCCAACGAATTCAAGCCGTATTCGTGGGAAGTCCTGGTGCACCTCGTTCCGCTCGTGCTCTACCTTCGCTTCCGACAGACGGAAAAAAACGTTTGGCTGCTGGCGTTGCTCGGCTACCTGCCGGTCTCGTTTTTGTTGGCGTACAACATGGCGCTGGCATTCCCCGGCTTGCTCTTGCTTTGCGTGGGATTCGCTTGGCGCTCGCCGCAGCGCAGGAAGCTCGTGGCCGCGACGCTGCTGAGCGGGGCCCTGTGCGCCAGCCTAGGCGCGCTGATGTTCCACCTAGCGCTAAGCAAGGTGACCAGGGAAGATCGCACGGAGAGCTATTGGGGCAAGAAGTACGACGTATTTTTCGAGAGGACCGAGAAGCTCAGCCGCCCCGAGTGGACGCTCCAAAAGTACAACGACATGGCCGCATTCGTGAGCCTACGCCGCGAGTACTGGGTCGATAGCGGCAAGATCAGCGAGGCCAGGGGCAGTAAGCTGGCGTCGTGGGACCGACTGTTTTGGGTGGGCCTTTCCTTCGCCGGGTTGGCGGCGCTTGCGCGTCGTCGGCGCGACCTGTTGTTCGTGTTGGTTGGGCCTCTGCTAGTGATGATGCTCGCGAACTTCGTCGGAAAATGGCCGCTTGGGGCCTTTCGGACGAATATCTGGGTCATGGCTTACACGTTGCCATTGCCGTTCCTGGGGATGCAATTCTTGGCCTTTGATCGGCGCATTGGCGCAGCGCTCGGCGCGCTGGTGCTAGGTCTGACCTTGATTCCGGGCTTCCTTTTCGGATTCGATTGGCACGGCCACAAACGCACCTTCACGCGCGACTTCTACGAGCGGGAAGTCATCGCCAAGCTCTACGAATACCGGAAACAGCAACTGACTCGGGACCCCGACCTGCCGCGTGCTCGCCTGCTGCTCGATCCCCACACTTGGTACTCTCACACCTTTTACTTGGAGGACCACCCGGAGTTTCGAGCAAAATACGCCAAGTTCTTCGAGGACAATTTCACCGTCAGCAAGGTGGGATCGAGAGTGCTGAGCGGAAAGCTCGGCCAACAGCTGGGCAAGGCCAAGGGGCGCGGAATTTGGCTAGTCAGCTCTGCGCGGCGCGATTTCGGCGCTGTGCAACGTGGCGCCAGGCGCCAGGCGAAGGTCGTGACCGAGGAGCGAATCGCCGACGAGCACCTGATCATGTACGTCGAAGCCAAGGGCCGCCGCTAGGGAGCGGCCGGCTTGGCTTTCTTGGCTCGTGCCTCGCGCGGCTCCGCCGGCGGCTCCTTGCGGCACGCTTTCAGCCGAGCGCGGCTTTGACGGCCGCCACGACCTTGTCTTGGTCGGACTCGCTCAGGTACGGGTGCATCGGCAAGCTGATGACCTCACGCGAGGCCTTTTCGGATTCGGGTAAGTCTCCCCAGGCGGAGGTGCCGGCAAAGACGGGCTGCTCGTGCAGGCACTTGGGGTAGTAGACGGCTGTGGGGACGCCTGCTTCTTTCAGTTTGGCGCCCAGCGCGTCTCGGTCCTTCACCCTCACGGTATATTGAGCGTAGACGTGCGAGTTGCCGGCGATGACCTCGGGCACGGCGCACTGGCCGCGCAGCAGCTCGGAGTAGCGGGCGCCGATGCGGTTCCGCTCCGCGACCTCCCACTCGAAGTGGGGCAGCTTGCCGAGCAACACGGCAGCCTGCAAGGTGTCGAAGCGGCCGTTCGTGCCGACCATGGTGTGGTGGTGGCGCTTCTCGCCGCCGTGGGTACGAATCGCTTTGATTTTCGCGGCCAGCGCGTCGTCGTCGGTGAAGAGCGCGCCGCCGTCCCCGTAGCAGCCGAGCGGCTTGGCTGGAAAGAAGCTGGTGCTGCCAATCAAGGTGACGCTGCAGCTGCGCTTGCCGTTTTGGGTCGCGCCAAAGCTTTGCGCGCCGTCTTCGATCACCGGAATGCCGTGCTTTTTGCCGATGGCGTTCACGGCCGCGTAGTCCGGCATTTGGCCGAACAAGCTGACCGGCATGATGGCTTTGGTGCGCGGCGTGATGGCCTTTTCGATTTTGCTGACGTCGAGGTTGAAGCCCACGGGCTCGATGTCGACGAACACTGGCTTGGCGCCGACCAGCGGCACGACCTCAGCCGAGCTGATCCAGGTGAAGGCTACCGTGATGACTTCGTCGCCCGGACCAATGCCGAGCGCGCGCAGCGCAATCTCGAGGCTGTGCGTACCGCTGGAGGTCGTGATGGCGTGCTTGACGCCCACGTAGCTGGCCAGCTGCTTTTCGACCTCGGCGATTTCGGGGCCCATGATGAACGCGCCGTGCTCGAGCACGGCGTTCATGCGGCCTTCAATCTCGGCCTTGTACTTCTGGTGCGGGGTTTTTAGATCGATGAATTGCATGATCAGGCTTTCAGCTCGTCGTAGGTCTTCTGGCCAACTTTAAGCGCGTCCGGCAACGGCGCGTCTTCATCCAGGTCCAAACACTTCAAGACGCCAGGCGAGACCTCGCGGTACTTCATGCCCGACTCCGAACACACCATCACGCCGTCCGGGCCCGCCTTCAGCCGATGCCCGTGGCGGCTCATCCAGCCCTGTTGCCGCGCAGGGTTGCCGACCATCAGCGCGTAGTCGGGCACGTCCTTGGCGACGACCGCGCCGGCGGCCACGAACGAGTAGCGCCCGAGCGTGATGCCGCAGACGATGGTGGCGTTGGCGCCAATCGTGCTGCCGCGGCGGAACACGGTGCGCTCGTACAAAGAGTGACGGTTGACCTGCGAGCGGGGATTGGTGACGTTGGTCAACACGCACGACGGTCCCAAGAACACGTCGTCTTCGACGACCGTGCCCGTGTAGATGGACACGTTGTTCTGCACCTTGACGTTGTTACCGATGACGACGCCGCCGGCCACGTTCACGTTCTGGCCGAAGACGCAGCGCTCGCCAATCTTGGCTTTGGCCATGATGTGGGCAAAGTGCCAGATTTTGGTGCCCGCTCCGATGTCGGCGGCGCTGTCGACGATGGCCGTGGGGTGCGCGTAGAACGGACGGGCGGCGGTCGCGACTTGCGGCGCTATCGCTTCACCACCGGCCTCCAGGCTGCGCTGTGCCATGTCGAGTACCTGCAGTACGCGCAAGCCTTCCGGGCCGTCGGTGCGCGGGCGTGTTTTGGCACGACACGACGTCAGGAAATGATCGCACTCGGCCTTTAGCGGCTCGCCTTCGGGCACGACGACGGCTTCGGCCGTTACCTTCAGCGGCACGGGGTCTTGACCCTTCGCCCAGCTCAAGTACTTGCGATACAGCGTGAGCTTCTCGGCCCACGGCTTGGTGTCGTCGAACACGGCCATGCCTTCGGTGCCGACGATGGTGAGCTTCTGCTCCTTGAACGGGTTGAGCCAAGTCACGTAGATTTGCGCCATCACGTTGCCCGAGAAGCGCAGCACCGTGAGCGTCGAATCGGCCACGTTGTGGCTCAGGTAGGCGTTGCCCATGCAGCGCACGTTTTCGGGCAAACGATCACCCAGCAGCGACAGAATCACCGAAATGTCGTGGGGCGCGAAGCTCCATAGCGCGTTCTCTTCCGTGCGGAACTTACCCAGGTTTAGCCGGTTAGAAGTGATGGTGAGAATTCTGCCCAGCGCGCCTTCCGTGACCAGCTCGCGCAGCTTGATCACGCAGGGGTGGTATTGCAGCAAGTGTCCGACCATCAGCGTCTTGCCCAAGCTGTCGGCCAACTTGACCAGCGTCTCGGCGTGATCGAGGCGCAGGCACAGCGGTTTTTCGACGTACACGTCTTTGCCGGCCTTGAGCGCGGCTTCGGCTAGCTCGAAGTGCAGGGCTGCGGGCGCCGCTATCGCCACCTTCGTGAGCGAAGTGTCGGCCAGCACCTCGGCATAGGACGAGGTGGTCCGCACCTGGGGGTATTGTTTCTTGATCGCGTCGACCGCGGCAGGACTGGCCTCGCACACCACGCCGAGCGCGCCGAGCGCGTCGAAGCTGCGCGCCAAATTCTTACCCCAGTGCCCCGCGCCAATCAGTGCCACGTCACGAATCGTTTGGTTGTTTTCGGGCATTTTCTAGCCTTTTCCCTACTTGAAGAGCGGGCGAACCATGCCTCAGAAAAACCCGGTCGTCCACAACACCCGGCAAATTGGCCCTCAGCGTTTGCCGCGCGCCGGTAAGACCGCGCCGGCTTCCAGAAAATTCGTGAACCACTCGGCCATGTCGACCTTGTCGGTGATCAGGCAGCGGTGACTGTCGGTCAGGCTTTCGCGCAAGTTCGGCTGCGAAAGCCAGCGGTCGAGATGTGCCATCAGCTCGCCCACCCGCGCAGGCGTGTAGGCAAAGGTCAAGCCATAGCGTTGCTCGACCTCGCTCAGCAGGGCCAGCCTGCCGGTCCACGACGAAACCCGCAGGCTAGGGGTGCCGAGCACTGCCGCCTCCGCCGACATGGTCTGGCTGTCGCCAATCAGCAGGTCGGCAAACGCAAGCGCATCGTGCAAGCGATCGGGAGGCAACGAAAACTGGAGCTCGGCAAATTCATTCGGCAGCGGGCCTTCACTGCTGATGAACACGCGCCCGCGAGCGCGGAGCTTGTCGATCAACGTGCGCTTGGATTCGAGCGACAGGCCGCTTTCACCGACGTCGTGGCTAGCGCCCATGGCCACGAAGCGCACGATGAAGAAGCGCTCACCCGGCTTGACGCCGAGCGCTTCGAGTACGCCGCGATCAGGCGAGAAATGGTTGGGATGCAGGTAAGCCGTCTGCTTGTAACCCGGGTACTTGATGTGCCGGCGGCCGTAGTCCTCGTCCATGCAGTCGGGGGTCGTGATGACGTGTGCGAACGGCGCTGCGGCTTGAAAATGGATGCCGGCGGCTTTGCCGTCGTCGGTGTCGAACACCGAGCGAATTCCCAGCAGTCGGCCGGCTTGCGCACCGGCCGGGTTGCGCGTCACGATCAAATCAGCGCGAAACGCGCGCGCCACTCGCGCCAGCACCCAATCGCGCCGCAGCAGCTCTCCGGCCATGCCGAACAGTGACTTTTTCGGGCGCCCGACGGTTTCGTAAGGGAAGCCCAGGCGATCGAGCAGCGCGTTCGTGACGTCCTTGTCACGCGCGACGATACGCGTTTCGTGCCCGCGCTTTTCGAGCCCGCGGATCATGTGCTTGAAGAAGTGGACGTGCGCGGGGTGCACGATGTCGAACAGAATTTTCACGACAGAAAGCTCCGAATCGCCTCCGCAGCGCGTTCGCCTGCCAGGCGGGGCACGCCGAGCGCCGTCGGTTCTTCTTTGACCCAAAGCGCTCGCACCAGCGGCGCCATTTTCATGAAATTGGGTCGCGCTCCGACCACGTGCAGCACGCATTGCGACATCGGGCCGGACGCTAGCACGGGGTTTTGCGGGCGCTTCGGCCCGGACTTTTTTTCGCAACTGGCCGTGGCGGGTGGCCGAAGGGGCTCTGAGTTCAGCAAAGGAGCAATGCAATGACGACACGAATCGGAACTGGGGGTCCTGCCACGGGGGTTTCGGCGACGCCGAGCGCAGCGCGGGTGACGGCGCCGCCCGGTCAGCCTTTCAAG
>JAYUYU010000121.1:0-2861 GCA_043752365.1 Myxococcales bacterium
GCTGGCGCCGACTTGCGACCATTGCGGCTGCCGTATCCTCGGGCACGGCATCGAGGGCGACGGCGACTTCTTCTGCTGCGCGCACTGCGCGAAGAAGCAAGGCCTCGAAGGCGCTGTCGATCGGATTGCCGACAACCCCCCTTGATCCCGTGCATCCGGGCTTGGAGCGCCCTGAGTTGAGACCTTAAGGCCCCACGTAAAAGACGGTACCGCGGACCCGCCGCAGCCTTCCGTCCACGACCCGCCGCAGCCTTCCGTCCACGAGCCGCCACACGGCTTTAGGCGGTTGCCTGGCTCGGTCCAGGGCTGTTGTGGATGGTCGCCGCAGCGGGTTCGGGCGAGCTTCTTTTCACGCCGCGGGCCGGCTCTCTGTAAGTGCGTGACCAAAGAGCAGCAGGCAGAGCGCGTCGCCCTCATTCACGACGCCGTGAAAGTGCTGCGCCAGAACCCCAACGCGTACGTGTACATCGACGCCGGCCACGCACACTGGGCCCCCGCGCCCGACATGGCCGACCACCTGAAGCGCGCCGGCATCGCAGATGCCAATGGCTTCGCGCTCAACGTCTCCAACTACGTGTGGGACGCCGAGAACATCAAGTTCGGCCACACCGTGTCGAAGATGGTCGACGGCGCGCCGTTCATCCTGGACACCAGCCGCAACGGCAACGGCCAAGACCAGTCCGACGGCGAGTGTAACGGCGGCCCCAAGGCGGGCGCGTTCTGGCTCGACAAGCGCTCGAGCTAGCGAAGTAAGTAGGGGCCGTCAGGGCGACGGACGCCGGTGACTGCTCTCCTAGTCGTCGGCGTCTAGTCGTCGGCGTCGTCAGCAAAACACACGACGCCATTTCGCCCTATGGGCGAAGGCCTGCTGCGAAACCGCCTCCCCTTGGCGAGCGAATGGGCCATCACGGCGTAGCGAATCTTCCTCTTATCATGCCGCAGGTGGCAGCAAGAAGCGTGCCGCATCAGGGCGACGACGGCTTGACCTCACCGGCGGTTGTGGTCGCGCTGGTCGTGCCCGGGCGAGCGGGCGGTGACACGACCTTTTGCAGCTGCATCGCCAACGCAATGCCGCCGGCGATCACGAACACCGCGATGCTCATGGTCCAAATGGCCGTCGACTTACCGCCGCGCGAAATCTCGCGCTCTTCCTCGTTCTTGAACTCCGCTTTGCTTGCCATGCCAAACACTCTGCAACCCCCGTACCGAGCGACGGCTCAGCGTCCAGGCCCCTGATACATGCCCTGAGCTCTCGGGACGAACTGGACCTCAGCGCGCAACGTGAGAATGGCTTTGCATTCAAAGTCATTCTCGCAGTGACGAATGGCTTCGCGGTCTGAGACAGGGCGAATGAGCTCGAGGCGAGCGTAGCGCGCGGCGCGCAGCGGGTGCTGGTCGTCGAAGGCGAACCACAAGTCCGCGCCATCTCACCATTGGTCTCATCTCAGTTGTTGACCACGCCCGCCGATCCTGGCTTTTGGCTTCGTTTCGCTCCCGGTCCGGTGCTCACGTACCCACGTACGCTCGGTCCTCGCGAAAGCCTCGCCAGAAACCAGGCTTGGCGGGCGGGCAGCTAACAAATGAGCTCAGGCCACCGCCGCTACTGGCGTCCTCGCTTGTGGCCGATGCACATCTGCCACATGTCGCGTCAACACCAGCCAACGGTTCGAAGCTCGCGTTTCTAGGCGGCGCCGCCAGCCTTGCAATGGTCTCTTTCGTGTACCGTTGAGGCCACCATGTCTTTCGGTATCTGTTGTTCGGTATCGTTTTGGTGATCGGGGGCCTCGCGTATGGCGCCGCAATCGTGCACGTACCCGTGCATTGGATCATCGTCGTCGCGTCGGTACTGCTCGGCGCGGGTGTGGTCACGGCCGTCAAGGCGACTCGGCAGAGAGACCCGGCGAAGTAGTGACGAAGGCTCGCGGCTGGATTCGGCAGGCCGAGCTTCTGGTTGGGCTGCCCAGCTGGGCAGCCTGATGCTGGGCCTACCCACCAACACGCCGTGCGGCGCGCGTGCTGCGACCTAGTCGGCGTCGTCGTTCGTAGCGTCGCTGCTGGCGTCTGCTTTCACCATGCGCTCCAGCATCTTGCGGTGGACGCCGAGCAGGCGTGCGGCCGCGCTCTTGTTGCCCTTGGCGCTGGCCAGCGCTTGCTCGACCAGCACGCGCTGGATGGCGTCGAGCTTGGACGGGTTCCTTGGTGGCCAGGGTGAGTAGCGTGCGGGCCAGCGGGCTACGGAACGTAGCTGATCGCGCAGCCGTGTCAGGACCAACGCCACCGGCGCGGCGCCTAACACGATGCGTAAGTTCTCGCCGCTGCGCCGCAGCGCTTGCTCGACCCGCGTCAGCTCGTCCACGTGGTCGCGGTACTGGCCGAGCGTGCGCTCGGCGCGCAACCTGTCCGAAGCTTCGATGACCCACGCGACGAAGTCGGCCATGGTACCGGCCAGCAGCTCTTCGTCGAACTGCCAGCGCCGCGGGCCGCCCACGTGCTCGTGGCACACGACCCCCACCATCCGCCCGTCGACCCAAATGGGCGCGTAGCCTGACTCGATGTCTTGTCCCGTCAGGGCCTGTGATTGAGCCAACTTAGACAGCAACTGGCGGTGCAGGCCTAGCCGCTCGGAGACGCGCTCGCCATCGGCGCCGAGCCGGGTCCCCGACGAGGAGGGGCCAAAGGAATGCGAGGAGCTCATCTGGTCGCTCCTTTCGACGTATCACGAGGCTTTTCGAAAGCATCAAACCTAGAACGCAATGGCTGCAAACCGATTGGCGTTCTAGGGTGCAAGGCCATGAGGATTCTGAGTCTTGCTCTCGGGCTCGTTGCTGCCATTGCTTGCTTCGCCTGCGCGGCGGCCAAGC
>JAYUYU010000122.1:0-2860 GCA_043752365.1 Myxococcales bacterium
GGCCCCCCGATGGTTCCTCGCGTGCTTCGCAGCTTCTACCCCGAGATTCAGCCCTATCGGACCGGTTACCTGCAGGTTTCTCAGGTCCACTCGCTGTACTTCGAGGAATCTGGCAACCCCGACGGCAAACCGGTCGTGTTCCTGCACGGCGGCCCCGGCGGTGGCACCAGCCCCAAGCAGCGGCGGTTCTTCGATCCGGCGCGCTACCGCATCGTGCTGTTCGACCAGCGCGGCTGCGGCAAGAGCCGCCCACACGCCTCGCTCGAGGACAACACCACCTGGCACTTGGTCGCCGACATCGAGCAGCTGCGCCAACACCTGAGCATCGATCGCTGGCAAGTGTTCGGCGGCTCGTGGGGTAGCTCGCTCGGGCTGGCCTACGCCGAGACACACCCAGAGCGCGTCAGTGAGTTGGTGCTGCGCGGAATCTTTCTGCTGCGCCGCTGGGAGCTGGAATGGTTCTATCAGCTGGGCACGGGCGTGTTGTTCCCGGACGCCTTCGAGCCCTTCGTGAACCTGATTCCCGAGGCCGAGCGCGCTGACTTGATCGGCGCCTTCTATCGGCGCTTGACCAGCGAGAGCCCGATCGAACGCCAGGAAGCCGCGCGAATTTGGAGCGTGTGGGAAGCGAGCACCAGTCACCTGCTGCAAGACCGCGACTACATTCTCAGCGCGGCCGGCGACGAGTTCAGCTTGGCGTTCGCGCGCATCGAGGCGCACTACTTCGTGAACGGTGGCTTCTTGCGCAACGAGCAGCAGCTGCTCGAAGACGTGAATAAGATTGCCCACCTGCCGTGCGTGATCGTGCAAGGTCGCTACGACGTGGTGTGCCCGGTCAAGAGCGCTTGGGAGCTTTCCAAGGCGTACCCAGCCGCCGACCTGCGCATCGTGCCGGACGCTGGTCACTCCGCGTTCGAGCCCGGCATCGTGCACGAACTCATCAGCGCTACCGATCGCTTCGCAGAGCGGAAGAACCCCTAAATGAGCTTGGCTGGCGCGTTTTTTACGGTCAAAAAGCTGCTGAGTGGGCGCGCTCGGCGCAGCTGGGTCGGCCGCACCCGCGCTCACATCGAGCTGCGTGACTTGTCGCAGTCCGAGTTGTTGCTGTTCTCGGAGCGCGTCCGGCCAGCCCTGCTGGAGCTGGTCCGGGTGCATGGCGTGGAGATCATTGCGCCGCTTCGGCGCCTGGTCGTGTCGTTCGACGACGACGCTTACGCGTTGTCGGAGCTACTGGTGGTCGTCGAGCAAACCGAACGGCTCGCCGGCGTCGAAAACGCGCCCTTTCGTGACGAGATGTGGGAGCACCCCGCCGACGCCGAGAGCATCGAGCGGCTGCTGCTGGGCTTGTGCGCCGACGCGCTGGGCGCCGCCACCGGGCTTGGCCTCAAGCTCACGCCGCTGCGGGCTTCGCGCGTCGGCGGGACCTTGGGCAGCTTGTTCTCGATCGCGCAAGGCACCTTGCGCTTGCGCAAACCGCTCGACGAGCGATTCGGCCCGCAGCGCGCGGATCTGCTGCTCGACCTAGCTGCCGCGGCAGCCAACGCCACCGCGCAGCGTCCAGGCAGCGCCTTCGTCGAGCTGGCGCACAAGTTCTCGCGGCTGGGTGAGGCGCAGGCGCGCCGCCGCATTTGGGAGCAGCGCGAGCAGGAGCTGTTCTCGGTTCCGGCCGAGACGCTCGAGCTAGGTTCGGTCGAGCCGCGCCCGCGCGCCCTGCCACGCGGACCCATCGAAGAGTACGCAGATCGGGCCTGGATCGTGTCGCTGGGCGGCTTTGCGGTCAGCTTTTTGACTACCCGCAGCGTGCAGCGCGCCATCGCGGCTTTGTTTGCCGGTTTGCCGCAGCCTGCGCGGCTCGGCCGTGAGACGTACTGCGCCGAGTTGTGTCGCGCGCTGGCCGCGCGCCAAGCGCTGGTCGTGGACTCCGAGGCGTTGCGGCGTTTGGACCGCATCGATTGCTTGGTTCTGGAGGGCGGCCTCGTGGCGCGAGATCGCTACGAGGTGCGTGAGCTGTTGGTCGCGGGTCACGTGGACGAGACTGAAATTCGTCGCGCGCTCACGGCGCTGCTCGACGTCGAGCGACCGATCGAAAAGCGCACGGTGGGTGAGTACACGTTTGGCGCGCTCGGCGTGCTGGACTGCAGGGTGCCCGAAGAACTAAGCCCGGGTGTTTCGGATTTGGGTCGCCGCGGCGGCTTGGTCGTCGGCTTACTGCAGCACGACGAGTTGGTGGCGTTGGCCGAGGTCGAGCTGATCCCGCAAACCGGCATCGACGAGCTGATCACGGCCGCACACGAGGCCGAAATGCGCGTGGTGGTGGCGGGCGCCGACGAGACGGTGCTGTCCGGCATGCCCGCGGACGATACCATCGGTGGCGGCGAAGATTTGGCGCGCGGCATTCGCCGCCTGCAGCGCGAAGGGCGCGGCGTGTGCTTGGTCACCACCAGCCGTTCGCCGCGCGTGGACGCCGATTTGACCATCGGCTTGATGCGCGAGGGCGAAGCGCCGCCCTGGGGCGCCCACGTGATCTGCCGCGACGATTTGTCGGATGTCCGCTTTCTGATTCACGCCGCCGTAGCGGCCCGACAGGTGGCCAAGCAGGGCGTCAACATTGCGCTGGGCGCGGCGACGCTGGGCGCGCTGGTGTCGGCGGGGG
Organism: Myxococcales bacterium; assembly: GCA_043752365.1. GTDB lineage: Bacteria > Myxococcota_A > Polyangia > Polyangiales > Polyangiaceae > PMG-095. The sequence goes on from JAYUYU010000122.1 coordinate 2,654, forward strand.
GCGTCTTGCCGCTGACCGCCCGCCGCGTGATCGCGGTCGTCAACGCCGCGTCGCTGATCTCCATGGCCAACGGCGTGCGCGGCTCCTTCGTGTTGGCGCGCCGAGCCTTGCCTGCCCCGCGTGATCGCACGCCGTGGTACGCGCTCGACACGCGGAGCGCGCTGGTCAAGCTGCGCAGCTCCGAGGAGGGGCTGCTGCGTCGCGAAG
>JAYUYU010000123.1:0-2859 GCA_043752365.1 Myxococcales bacterium
GTCGCAGACTCAGGTTCGGCACTACCAACAGGTCGAAATTCAGCTCCGCCAGCGCGACCGGGCTCGATTCTAGGCGTTGACGAGGCCGCGACCCCGTTAGAGTCTCGTGGACGATGTCCAAGGAGCAGGCACCGGGCGCCGCAGGCCCACGAGTAAGGCTGAAATGCCGGCACTAAGCGACATCCTTGATCTGCCCGAGGAGGTGACCAAGAGCGCATTTGTGGTGCGGCTGGCGGAAGCTGTTCATCACGCGGACGCGCTGATGATCACCTACGCCATCACGCCGGACATTCACGGCGCGCTCGACCGAGCGCTCGGGCTGATTGGCAACGCCGTGCGCGAGCAACGCAACGACGCGGCGTTCATCCACGGCAGCTTCGGCTCGGGCAAGAGCCATTTCATGGCCGTGCTCAGCCTGCTTTCCGGTAACGCGGAGCGTGCCTGGCGCGAGCCCGCGCTCCACGACCTGCTGGTGAAGCACGAGTGGGTGAAGGAGAAGAAGCTCTTTCGGCTGCACTTGAACATGATCGACGCCGCCTCCCTCGGCGACAAGGTATTCGGCTCGTATCTGGAGCTAGCCCGCAAACTCCACCCTGAAGCGCCCGTGGCGCCGCTTTTCGCCGACGAGGCGCTGTTCGCCAACGCTGAAGCTCTGCGGGCGACCGTAGGCGACGAGAAGTTCTTCGTCTCGCTGAACCAGGGGGCAAGCGTTGACCCGCGCTGGGGCAAGAAGGAGGGCTGGAATGGCGCGCGCTTTGAGCAAGCGCGCATCAGCACGGATCCCAAGACACGCGCGGGGCTTTTCAGCGCCCTGGTAAAGACACATTTCCCCGCGTTTACCCAGCAAGCGTCCGCGTTTCTGCCGTTCGAGCACGGCATGCAGGCGATGACGCGGCACGTGAAGGGCCTGGGCTACGACGGCATCGTGCTGTTCCTGGACGAGCTCATTCTTTGGCTTGCTACGAAAGCTAGCAATCGAGAGGCGCTGAACAACGAGATCGGAAAGTTTGCCAAGCTCGTGGAAGGGCAAGCGGCCGAGCAGGCGGTGCCGATCGTGACGTTCGCCGCGCAGCAGCGCGACGTGCGCGAGATGTTGGGTGATCACCTCGCCGGCGACGACGCCGAGATCGTCGGCAACAGCCTCAAATTCTGGCAGGGCCGCTACAACACGATCAAGCTGCCCGACAAGGATCTGCCGGCGATCATAGAGAAGCGCGTCGTTCACCCCAAGAACGCCGAAGCCAAGCAGAAACTCGACGCTGCCTTCGAAGGCATGCGTCGTACCCTGGGGCAAACAGCGTGGGGCACACTCCTCGGCGACATCGGTGACGAGGAGGGGTTCCGTCGTGTGTACCCATTCAGCCCCGCGCTCGTAGAAGTGCTGGTGGCGATGAGCCACTACCTGCAGCGCGAACGCACGGCGTTGAAGCTGCTGGTCGAGATGCTCGTGCATCAGCTCGACGATTTTGAGATCGGCAAGCTGGTACCGGTCGGCGACCTGTACGACGCACTCGCTGAGGGCGAAGAGCCGATGGACGGCACGATGCGCGAACGCTTTGCCTCGGCCAAGCGGCTTTACGACAGCGAGCTCTTGCCGCTGATTCAGGAGCAGAACCAAACAGACTCGGCTACCAAGTGCCAGCGGCTGCGCTCGGACGCCGTGACGATTGGGTGCGCCAACTGCCCGCAGACGAAGTGCAGGAACGACAACCGGATCGCGAAGACATTGCTGCTCGCGGCGCTTGCGCCGAACACACCGGTGTTCCGCAACTTGACCGCTAGTCGGGTCGTGCAGCTGAACCACGGCACGCTGAAGACGATGGTCCCTGGTGCCGAGGCCACCATTGCGGCGCAACGCATCCAGAGCTGGGCGCGCGAAGTCGACAAGGTACGGACCTCAGGGCAGGAAGATCCGCGCGTGTGGGTTGAGCTCGAAGGCGTCGACGTCAAGCCCATTCTGCAGGCGGCCGGGCACTACGACACCGCCGGCATGCGCAAAGCCAAGCTGCGCGAGCTGCTCTTTTACGCACTCGGCATCGAGGAACAGAAGAACACGATTGAGGACTACAAGCTCACTTGGCGCAACACGGATCGCTTCGGCACCGTGCACTTTGGCAACGTGCGCGACATGGACGACGGCACGCTGCGCGCCAGCGAGTCGGATGAGTTCCGCTTCATCATTGACTACCCGTTCGACGATCCTGGTAGAAGCCCGCAAGAGGACGAGCAACGCATCCAGCGCTTCCTGGACGCTACACCCGACACGCCGACGATCATCTGGCTGCCGAGCTTCTTGGCGGATTCCGTGCAGCGCGACCTGGGCGACCTGGTGGTGCATGACCGCATCCTCGAAGGCGACAACTGGAAGCAGCACCTTTCGAATCTTCGACCCGACGACCAGACGCGGGCGCGTGAAGGCCTAACGAGCAAAGCGACGCAAAAGCGTGAACGCCTGCGCCGAGCGCTGGATGCTGCATACGGCTTGCAGCGCGCCGAGACCGGCACGCTCGACCCCACTCGCTGCGTTAGCCAGAATTTTTACGTCTTGAAGGCGGGTAGCAAGATCCGCAGCGTTGCAGCGGCTGACCTCAAGCGCGGTATGGAAATGGCGATCGGCCAGCTCATGGATGACGTCTATCCGCGCCATCCGCACTTCGACGACAAGGTGACGCGGGGCAAGCTCGACAAGGAGCTCGAGATGCTGGGCCGCCTGATCGAGGCCGACGGCCAGCGTTTGCCGCTGACGAAGAACGAGCAGCACGCGCTCCAGTTTGCCGACAAGCTCGGGCTGGTGCAGGTGCGCGACGCCCAGGCAACGCTCAATGTGCAGGCGTACGACGACCTCGACCGGCAGCTGCG
>JAYUYU010000124.1:0-2850 GCA_043752365.1 Myxococcales bacterium
AGCTGCGGCGAAAGTACTGCGCCTCGTCGGAAAACCCCTGCACTACAAGGAGATCACCGATGTTGCCATCGAGAAGAATTTCCTCAGCCACGTGGGCAAAAGCCCCGAGGTTACGATGGGAGCTCGGCTCGCCGCACTGGTGAAAAAAGGGGAGAAAGACAACCCGCTCGTTCGCATCAAGCCAGGCGTGTTTGCTTTACGCGACTGGGACCAATCCATGATCGACAAGGGGCTGGCGGATCGCACGCCGGCCATCGATCTTATCGGGGACGGCGCTGAAGCTGCCACGGCGGCCCAGGAATCTGCTGCCGTCAGCCAGAATGGGCGTGGCGCCAAACCGATCACCTCGGTGATTCCTGACGATCTCCCGGGTCCCGATGAAGAGGAAATGCGACGAGCCCAATTCGCGGCTGGCGGCCAACAGCTCTTCTCAACGGAAGAAGACGATGAAGAGCCCATCTTGGGCGGCAACGCCGAGTCGGCATCCACTGAAGGTGGCGATGGCGATCTCCGTCCGGGCCGACGCAATCGGAGGCGTCGACGTGGAGAAGAAGATCGCTCGGGCTTGCCCTCGTACACAGTCTCGGATGCTCCGGTTGATGGAGTGGAGTTGGGGCTAGCGGAGGGCCGGGGTACAGCGGCAGGCGCCGTGCGCGCCGACGCAGAGGGCCCACGAGGCCGTGAACGTGGCGCAGAAGCGCGCCGTCCGCGTGAAGAAGGCCGTCGGGGACGCGAAGAAGGTCGAGGACGCGAAGAAGGTCGAGGACGCGAAGAAGGTCGAGGGCGCGAAGAAGGTCGAGGGCGCGAAGAAGGTCGGGGACGAGAAGAAGGTCGGGGACGAGAAGACAGCATCCCTGTTGGCGAAGAGGCCGCCGGCGTCGAGCTCGCGGATGTGCTCGAACAGCTGCTTCAGAGTCGAGGTCGGGGCATGGTTGCCGTTCGCGCTTTGGCTGACGCAGCTACGCGTAAGGGCCGGGTAACGGAAGGACCGAGCGCCGAAGGTGTCGTGACAGCTGCGCTGCGCGCCGACAACGCTCGTCGGGAACGCGATACACAGCGGCCGCGCTTCAGGCTGCACTCGGGTCGAGTGGGTCTGTTTGATTCGCAGGATAGCGAGCTTGGGCGCCTGGAACGCGAACTTTTTTCGCTAGCGGGCCGCTACCGAGACACTGCACGGCGGGTGCTACTGCGACAGTTGGGCGCGGCGCCGCCTCGGGCCCTCGGGGAGCTCGTTCAGCTAGCGCTTGAGCACGCTCACGTTCGCGGGTTGCGGCCTGTGCGGCGCGTCGGAGCGCAGCCGAGTGAGCTGCACTTGGCAGGCAAGCTCGTGAGCGAGACGGGTGAGCTCAGCATCGCTGTGGTCATTCGACGCGATGGTCGCGAGTTGGGACGAGAACGGGTTTCGGAACTCCGGGGCACACTCCATCATTATGGGCCGGCTCAGGCCGGCATGCTGGTCACGCTCGGTCAGGTGTTGAGTGGGGCGCGCGAGGAAGCCGCGGCGCCTGGCGCGGCGCCGATCCATTTGGTTGACGGAATCTCGTTGGCCCGACTGTTCGAACAGGCGGACATCGGAGTGCAACGTTTGAAGGTGGAGCTTGCTGTCCCCGACTACGACCTTTTCGAGTCCATGCGCGGGGAATAGGTGGTCCAGAGCGCAGGCGTGCTGCTGGGCCCAGCGCACGGCGGTGATGCTGTCGTGCGTCTTGGTTTTGCCTGGTTGCCGGCCCGCGCCTCCGTCTCAGTTTCCGACCGCGGAGGCCGCGCTCAGCCGCTTGCGAGCCAGCTACGCTTGCAGCCGGGGCGTGAGCGGCGAGGCGGAGGTCGACTATTTTGGCGACGAGGGCCGCTTTCGCGGGGTGAGCCTCATTTATACGTCGGCTCTACCAGAGCAGCTGCGGCTAGATTTGGTCAGTAGCTTCGGAGTGGTGCTCTCCACGCTGACCGCCGACGGTCAGGATTTCTCGCTCTACGACCTGCAATCGCGCAGTTTCTTGCGAGGGCCTGCGAGCGAATGCAACGTAGCGCGCCTAACCCAGGTTCCGGTGCCAACGTTCGTTCTTGTGCAGCTGTTGCGGGGTGAGGCTCCTGTGCTCGTGCATGAACCGCATCAAGCGACGATAGCTTGGAATGGCAACTACGAGATCAAGATCCGCAGTAAACACCAGGCTGAAGAGCTGATTGTGCTCGAGCCCAACCCGGATGATTTCGACAAGCCTTGGCAGCAGCAACGCCTACGGGTGCTGGCGGTGAGGGTAGAGCAAAAGGGCGTACCTCTGTATGTCGCTGAGCTTGCGGAGCATGCGCCAAGGAAGCTGGCATCGCCGTGGCGCGATGTGGATGGGTTGTCGCCCGAGGTGCCCCCGTCCGGTCCCGCCTGCGACGCTGAAGTGCCAGGCCGAGTGCGCCTGGAGGTGCCCTACCTGGGCCGCGATTTGGTCATCAAGGTCAAAGAGGTGGTGCAAAATCCACCGCTAATTGCCGGAGGATTTCGGCAAAATGTGCCCGCTGGAGTCAAGCTGAGTGAAGCCGTGTGCGAATAGTCAGTCTAGCGTACGGCGTCTGGTCGCAGAGCTTCGACGATCGTTCCGGGCACGTCGGTGATAATGCAATCGACCCCGAGCGTCGCGAGTCGGCGTGCTTCCTCAACCTCGTTGACGGTCCACGTATTGACCTTGCCGCCTCTGCGCTTGACGCGACTGATAAGCGCAGGCGTGACCATGGCGTGCTCCGGATGCAGCGCGCGTGCTCCCACCCATGGCCAAGCGGGGGCTCGCCGCAGCCAGATTTGCTTCTTGTGCACGAGCCAGCCAACGTCCAGACGTGGGAGAGCGCGCGCCAACGAAAAAA
>JAYUYU010000125.1:0-7349 GCA_043752365.1 Myxococcales bacterium
TTGATGGTGCTGCCACCGATCCAATTTAGGTAGGAGTCGACGCGTCCGTTCGTCGAGACCTCCCAATCGTTGGGCTTGTCCTTTTTGAGCAGAAAAATCTCTGCTTGGGCCGTGCCCGAAAGCAACAGAGCTGCCGTTAGACCTGCGCAAACACACGCTCGTAGCCGGGTGGAACTGAACACGTTGCCGATCTCCTCTGCCTGGATCGCACGACAGCGTCGCCGACTGGTCGACGAACTACACGCAGCGCTCTCAGAATGAATAATCTAAACAGAGAATATTTGAAACATAAATTCTAAAAATCCTGAAACTGAGTTCTATCGGTTGACGAAATAGAACAAATATTCTACGTTGGAAAACCAAGTTCGCATGGCCGTTCGAGCAGAATCGGGCGGCAAACCTGCGTTGGCTGGCCAAAGCCGCCGCGCAGCAGGAGTCAGCATGGCAAAGAAGATTGGTTTCGTTGGCGTGGGATTGATGGGTCACGGCATGGCCAAAAACCTCCTGGCGAAGGGGTTTCCGGTCACCGTCATGGCGCACAAGAATCGGAAGCCGATCGAAGACTTGCTGACGCAAGGCGCCGCGGAGGCGAAGACGCCGCGCGCCATTGCCGAAGCTTCGGACGTCGTCATCTTGTGCGTGACCGGCGCGCCGCAGGTCGAGCAGGTCGTCTACGGTGACAACGGAGTGCTCGGTGCTTTCAAGAAGGGCATGGTGCTGCTCGACTGCTCCACCAGTGAGCCTGCCATGAGCGAGCGTGTCGCCAAGGACTTGGCTGCCGCCGGCGCCGCCTACGTGGACGCGCCCTTGGCTCGCAGCCCGGCCGACGCCGAGGCGGGCAAGCTCAACACCATGGTCGGTGCCGAGGAGCAGGTGTTCGGCGAGATTCGTCCGGTGCTCGAGGCATTCTGCGAGAACATCTTCTACATGGGCGGTGTGGGCGCGGGTGCGCGCACCAAGCTCATCTACAACCTCATCACCATGGGCCACGCGGCGTTGATCGCCGAGGCACTCTGCGCGTGCGCGGCGACGGGCGTGGACCTCGGCAAGTTTGCCAAGGTCGTGGGAGGCGGCGGGGCCAACAGCGGCATTTTTCAGCTGATTGTGCCGAAAATTTTGGAAAGCGGCGACTACTCGGGGCTGAAGTTCAGCTTGGCCAACGCCGCGAAAGACCTGCGTTACTACAACCGCATGGTGGCGGACGTGCCGCTCACCGCGCCGATGGGCCCGCAGGTGCTCAACTCGCTGGTCTCCGCGTTGGCGTCCAACCCCGAGGGGCTGGTCGGCGACATGGTCGCCGCCCACTGCAAGCTCAACGGCGTCGAGCTCAAGCAATGAACCCGCGCACGTTCCGTTGGCCCAGCAAATCGCTTGTCGCGATGGCTGCGGCGGTGGGCTTGCTGGGCACCGCCTGCAACAAGAAGGCAGACGCTAGTGGTGCGTCGTCGTCCGCGCAGGGAGCCAACGGCAAAGCTCCGATTTTGATTGGCATCACGGCGGACGCGAGCGGGCAGTACGCCAACAGCGGCGACTCCGACAAGCGCGGCGTGATCTTGGCAATCGAGGAAATGAACGCCAAGGGCGGCGTCATGGGGCGGCCCATCAAGTACGTGCACATGGACACGGAAACGACGCCCGCCACCGGTTCGCGCATCGCGGAGCGGATGATCAAGCAAGACAAGGTGGCGTTCATCATCGGCGGCGTGAGCTCGGGCGTTGCCAACGCGATCTCGCAAGTGGCGCAGAAATACGGCGTCATTTACCTGAACACGAACAGCAGCTCGCCGTCGGAAGCGGGCGAAAATTGCCACCGCGTCAAGTTCGCTTGGGACGGCAATGGCAACAATTTTTCTCAAGCCGCGGTGAAGAGCGCCATTGGCACGTTCGGCAAGCGCTGGCTCTTGGTCACCAACGACTACGTGTGGGGCCATGACACTGCCAAGGCCACGCGCAAGCAAGTGACCGAGAATGGCGCCGAAATCATCGACGAAATTTTGGTACCGCAGGGCACGCGCGACTTCAGCGCCATCCTGCTCAAGCTGCAGCAAAAAAAGCCGGACGTGGTGGCCGCGGCCGTCGGTGGCGACGACTTGAAGGCGCTGCGCACGCAGGTCGCGCAAATGAAGCTGGGCGAGAAGTTCGCCTGGATCAACAACCAGCAAGACTGGCCCGACATTTACGGCTTGCCGCGCACCGACCTGTTCGGCGTGTTCGGCACCACCTGGTACCAGGGGCTCGACCTGCCTGGCGTGAAGGAGTTCAACGCCAAGTACCTGAAGGCCAACGCCGACTCAAAGATCAAGACGCCGGGTAACGTTTTCTACAACGGCTACTGGGCAACACGCGCGCTGCTAGAAGCCGTCGACAAGCTGAAGACGACCAACAACCGCGCGCTGATCAAAGAGCTGGAACAGCTAAAAATACCTGCCGTCGCGCGCATGCAGCACCACGACGCCTTCATGAACCCGGCGACACACCAGCTGCAGCAGACCATCTACCTGGCGACCGCCAACCTTGCCTCCAGCAACCCGGACGAGCTGTTCAAAATTTTGAGCAACACCGACCCGTCACAAGTCCTCGACAAGGAAGCGGACGCCAAGTGCAAGCTGGAGCCGTTGGAGTCGACCCCCCTTTACGAGCCTTGAGCCTTGCTACCCCACCTCATCTTGCCTTCGGGAGCACAGCTCCCGCCCCAGGAAGTGAATTCCTGGGGCCCCACCCTCAGGTTTCGGGGCCCCTACCCCAAAACTGACTTTTCTCGTTAGGTCTATTTCGTGCTGCCCCACCTCATCAACGGATTAGCGCTCGGGATCCTGTTCGGGCTTTTGGCCCTAGGGTTCATGCTGATTGTGGGCGTGATGGAGGTGATCAACCTCGCGCACGGCTCGCTGTTTGCGCTGGGCGCGTACGTGGCCGTCGAGATCATCAATCCCGGCTGGCTGGGTGAAGCCGGTACGACGTACCTGCAACTGCCGATGGTCGTGCGCTACGGACTGGCTTTGGTGGTCGCGCCGCTGGTTGTCGGTGTCGTGGGCATGGGGCTGGAACGCTTGGTGCGGCGAACCTACGGCAAGCAGGCCGAGTACGGCCTGCTGTTGACGTTCGGCGCCTCGCTAGTGATCGAAGAAGGCATTCGCATCGGTTGGGGGCCGGGCGAGAAAAGCCTGCCAGTGCCGCCAGGCGTGGATGGCGGCTTCTTGGTCGGCGAGCTCATCTACTCGAAATACCGTTTTTTTGCGGCCTTTCTGGGCATGCTGCTGATGGCGCTGGTCTGGGTCTTCTTGGAGAAGACGCCGTACGGCGCGCGCGTCAAAGCTGGCGCGCACGACGCCGAAATGGTGCGCGCCTTGGGCATCAACATTGGGCGGTTGCGGCTGTTCGTGTTCGCGATGGGCGCGGCGCTCGCGGCTGCCGCCGGTATCATTTTGACGCCGATCTGGGGCCTCCGGCCGCACGTCGGCGTGGACGCGGTCATTCCTTCGTTCTTGATCATCGTGCTGGGCGGCGTCGGTAGCTTTTGGGGCGCGGTGATCGCCGGGCTGCTGGTCGGTGTCACGGTTGGCGTCACGGGTGGCTACGCCGCCGAGTGGTCGGTCATGTCCATGTACCTCCTCTTGATCTTGGTCCTGAGTGTCCGCGCACGCGGCCTCATGGGCAAGAAGAGCGCGCTGGAGGCCTGATGTCGCTGTACACGCCACTTGTTGCGCAGGGTCAGGGCGCCAAAGCCAAGGGCCAAGCGTGGGTCACCAAGCCCATGCTGGTCACGCTAGCGCTGTTGGCCAGTTTTCCACTTTGGGCCGAGCACGTTGGGCTCTACCAGTACCTCGGCGTCGAAGTCGCGATTTGGATGGTGTACGCGCTCGGCTACAACCTGCTGCTGGGCTACACCGGGCTGCCGGCATTCGGGCAGGGCGCGTTCTTCGGTATTGGCGCCTACGCCTACGGCCTTTGCTACCAGCATGTCTCGCAAAATCCGCTTGTTTGCCTGCCGTCAGGTGCGTTGGCAGCCGCGACGGCGGCCGGGCTCGTGGGCTGCCTGGTGGCCCACCGCCGCGGCATCTACTTTGCTCTGCTGACGATAGCTTGCGGGCAGGTGTTCTGGTTCTTGGCCATGAAGGTCACGTCGGTCACGGGTGGCGAAGACGGCATGCTCAACCTGCATCGCCCGGCCATCCTGAAGGACAACGTCACGCTGTTCTACTTCGTGGTCGCGGTGCTGGCCGTCAGCATCGTGCTCTTGTGGCGGCTGGTGCATTCGCCGTTCGGCAAGGCGCTGCAGGCCATTCGCATGAACGAGACACGCGCGCGCTTCGTTGGCTACGACGTGTGGCTGACCAAGTGGGCGGTGGTCACCTTGTCCGGCGGTTTCGCTGGCCTGTCGGGCGGGCTGATGGCTGCTTCTCAAGAGAGCGCCTACCCGGACGTGATGAGCGTCCACAGCTCGGGCTTCATCGTGATGGCCGTGCTGATCGGCGGCGGTACGGTGAGCTTCTGGGGACCCGTGTGGGGCGCCTTGGTGTTCATCGTCGCGCGCGACCTGCTCGGCGCCCTGACCGATACCTGGCTGCTTTGGTACGGGCTGTTGTTCATGGGCGTGGTGTTGTTCCAGCCGGAAGGCATCGCCGGCGCGTTTCAGCACTATCGAGCAAAGCTTGCCGGGCGCGCCAAGGCGGCCCCTGCCATCACTCCGGAGGCTCAAAATGGCTCTGTTTGAGGCAAAAAACCTGAGCAAACGCTTCGGTGATCGCGTGGTGCTGGAGGACATTTCGCTGTCCTTCGAGCAGGGCCAACTGACGGGCATCATGGGCCCCAACGGCGCCGGCAAGTCGACGTGCTTCAATGTCTTGACCGGGCATTTTCCGCCCGACCGCGGCCAAGTGTTGCTGGATGGCGAGGACATCACCGGCCTTTCGCCGCGCAAAATTGCCCAGAAGGGCGTGGCGCGCTCATTTCAGATCATGAGCTTGTTCGACGAGCTCACGGTGCTCGAGAACGTGCTGTTCGCGGTGCCAGAAATGCGTCGCTCGGGGATGAACCCGCTGAAGAGCGTGGCCGGCGACAGCCTGGCTATCGGCAAGGCGCTCAAGGTCGTCGAGCAGGTGGGCCTGCTGAAGAACGTCGATGCGCGATCCATCAACTTGTCGTATGGCGAACGTCGCGCGCTGGAGATTGCCGTAGCGCTAGCGGCCGAGCCGCGCGTCTTGTTCTTGGACGAGCCGACCCAGGGCATGGGCGCCGAGGGTCGTGATCGTCTACTGGAGCTCATTTTGAGTCTCAAGCGGCGCTTCACGATCGTGATGATCGAGCACGACATGGACTTCTTGTTCAGACTGGCCGATCGCGTGGCGGTCATTCATTGGGGCCAAGTCATCGCGCAGGGCACACCCGACGAGCTCCGCCGTGACCCGTGGGTGCGTCGCGCCAAGCTGGGAGCGCCGGCCGATGCTTGAGATACAAAACATTGAGACCTACTACGGCGAAACCCAAGCGCTTTTCGGCGTGTCGCTCGAGGTGGGTCAGGGCGAAGCGGTGGCGCTCTTGGGTCCGAACGGCGCCGGCAAGACCACCGTGCTGCGCTCCATTTTGGGCCTGACACCGGCGCGCCGCGGCACAATCCGCTTTAGCGGCAAAGAGATCACGCGTGCGGCGACCCACGACATTGCCTGCGCCGGCATTGGCTGGGTGCCGGACGACCGGCGCATCTTTCCCGCGCTCAAGGTGAAGACGAACCTGGCGCTGGGCAAGAAGAAGACCGTGTTCCGTAGCTGGAGCGACAAGGACGTGTACGGCTTGTTCCCAGCGCTCGAGTACCTGCTCGAACGCGACAGCGAGAATCTCTCTGGCGGCGAGATGCAAATGGTAGCCATTGGTCGAGCGCTGCTGGGCGGCCCAGGGCTGGTGCTGCTGGACGAGCCCTCGCAAGGGCTGGCGCCGAAATTAGTACAAGACGTAATGGGCACCATCACGCGGCTCAAAAACGAGGGGATCAGCGTGCTGGTCGTCGAACAAAACGTGCGCAGCGCCCTCGCCGTCTGCGACCGCGCCTACGTCATCCGCAGCGGCCAAGTCGTCTACAACGGCTCTGCCAAAACCCTCCTCGACGACGCCAAGCTCCTGGGAGACCTGTCATGAACTCTACGGCTCGAGATTTTTTCACAGGGAGATCGGGAGATCGGGAGTCGTGCGAGGCGAGAATTTTGGGGTTTCGGGCCGTGAATCGCTTCACGTCGCCTGCTACGGCGCCGTGTGATGCCTCCCGGCTCGCAAGAGCAAAGAAAACTCGCACGACTCCCGATCTCCCGATCTCCCTGTCGAGTCTCGAGCGGAAGGGTGCTTCGGTCGTTTGGACGGTTCAGGTTCGCGAGGTGTTGTCGTGACGCATCCGATTCTGGAGGTGCGGAACCTCAAGAAGACGTACTCGCGGGGCTTTATCTCGAAAAGGCAGACGTTCAGCCTCGAGGGGTCGTTCAAGATCGACAAGCCCGAGATCATCGGCGTGATGGGGCCGAACGGTGCTGGTAAGACGACGTTGTTCGAGCTGTTGTCGGGTAGCAACGTGCCGACCAGCGGGCAAATTCTGTGTGGTGGGCGCGACATTCAGACGGTGAAGTACCGCCAGCGGGATCGCATGGCGATTCACTATCACCAGTCGTACCAAGTGCGCAGCGTCAAGAAGACGAAGCCCAACTTCATGCTTCAGCCGGCCGAGTCGACGTACCCGCTCGTGCACATCTTCGACGAGCCGCAGTTCAGCACGCAGGACGGCTACATCGGCTTCATGCTGGGGTTTTTCAGGCAACTACGCGCCAACGGGCGAGTGGTCATGCTGTGCGTGCATCCCTACGAGCCGTTCCACATCGACATCATGCGCGACACCTGTGAACGCTTTCTGTTCGTGGCCGGCGGCAAGGTCGCCGAGCTACCAACCTACGACAAGCTGCGAGAACACCCCGGCGTGCGCGACTACCTGGGCGCGCTCGCCGATTGCTGAGCGGGTGCGGGCCCCTGCTCCTTCTAGAACGAGAATTTCATGACAAGCATCGAAACCAAGGATAAATCTGGCAATCCGAAGCGCGTGGCGATGGTCACGGGCGTCGGTGGCGCGATGGGCGCGGCCATTGCTCGCGCGTTGTTGGCCGAGGGTCACACGGTCGTGCTGGCCGACTCGGACCGCGCGGCGCTCGAGGCCGTAACGGCCGCGTTGGGTGGCGGCACGTTCCCCATCTTGTTCGACCTGAGCGACGCGGCGCAGATCAAGGAGGCGTGCGCGAACGTGCGCGAAAAGGTCGGAGCGGTCGACATTCTGGTCAACAACGCAGGCGTGCTGTCGAACCACAAGCTGGCCGAAA
>JAYUYU010000126.1:0-2845 GCA_043752365.1 Myxococcales bacterium
CCGTACCCACCACAGCCGGCTCACGCGCGCGGAGGTCGAAGCGCAGTTCAGCCGGCTCAGCGCCGCTACGCTGGCCGAGCGCCGCGGCATGCTAGCCGAGCCAGCCCGCGCCGAAGTCATCGTGGGCGGCGCCGCGGTCTTGCTGACCATCCTGAAGGATTTGGCGATCGAGGAGCTACTGGTGAGCGAGCGCGACATTTTGGACGGGCTGGCAGCGTCGCTCGCGGTGGCGTCGACGCCCTAGCCAGCGTTCGGGCGCTTGGGCGCAAGGCGGAAGAAGCTCTGCAGCTCGTCGTGGGTCAGCTCGCGAACGCTGTCGGCAGCTTGCACTAGCGCGGCGGCTTGGTTCTCACGAGCGGGCGGAATGCCGACCAAATGCACGCGCACGCCCAACTCTTGCGCTTGCTCGACCCCGCCGCGAAGGTCATCGTCACCGGTCAGCAAAATGGCGTCGCACAGCGCGCGGTTCTTGGCCAGCGTTACCAAATCACCGACCAACAACGAGTCGACACCTTGCTGCTGCCCACGTGCGTCGACTTGACCCAAGCGCAGCTTCACGTTCGGTCGATAGGCGAGCGCGACGTGCGCGGCGTTCGGTCCGGTCGACGCCCCGTCGTACCAATAAATGCGCAGTAGCGGCAGCCCGCTCAGCTCCGCGACCAAAGCGCCAAGCAGCTTCAGTACGGCCTCGTGATCGAGGTGAAGCTGCGAGCGGCTAAGCTTGTCACCAACGAGCGCGCGCGAGCCCGAGGCGAACACGTAACCTGCATCGACGAAAACGGCGGTTCTGTCCAAGCGCTCCAGCCTTATCGCGCGCCGCCACGAGTCGCAAGCCGAGCGCTCAGAACGTGACGATCGGCATCGAGCTGGCCCGCTCGGCCACGATACCCAGGCTGTGAATGCTCGTCCCGGGCCGCAGCTGCGGGCGCCCGCGTAGCACCACCAGCAGGCTATCGCTCATGACCCTACAACGTCCGGCCAGGGGCGGGTCTTTAGGTCAGCCTTGGCCGGCACCTAGCCGTCGAGGAGAGCCCCTCAAAACAGAATCAACTGGCCTTCGCTGGCGTCCGTCGTCGGCCCCACGTAGGACAGCTCCGACTCTTTGAGCGTGCCGTCCAATGTGGCCACGACCTCGCCTCGCAGTGTGCGCGCCCGGTACACGCGACGAATCGCCGCGGGAGCGACCTGGGCTTCCAGCGCGTCCCGCCCAATCGAGCTCGGCAGACCCGCCTGCAGCTTGGCGCCGTACGGCAAGAGTCGATTCTTGAAGCGCCCCATCAACTGATTGACCAGCTCTCCAGCCCAATCCGCTTGCGGCCTTGCAGCGATCGCTCACCCTTCATCAGGTCTAGGACCTCGGGCGGCATCGACAGGATCAGGCGGCCGCTGGCAGCCGGGCTCGTGAAGCCGATCACCGCGGACAGATCGGGGTAACGCTCGGCCTCCGAGCGGGCGTCGCGGCGCAGCGGGGCGCACGCTACGCCGTAGGCCTGAAACAGCTCGACCAGTGAGCCTTGCAGCAGTGCATCGACGATGCCGCGCATGCCTCCGAGCGAGGGCGGCGGCTGGTTCCGTGATGACGGTTCGACTTCGGGAAAACCGTCAGTGGCTCTCACCGGCTCTAGTGAGGGCCGGGCGGGCTTGTTACTCATGGGGTTGCAGGAAACGCACGGGGCTAAACCATGAGCGTCACATGCGCGGCTCGACTTTAGCAATGCCCAGCACCTGCCGGGGAGGGGCGCTATTTGCGTACGCTTGCCTACATCTGGCGGACCGGGCGGCGGCGAACGCGGCCGCAATACGCCGCAAGTAACGCCACCCTCGACGTCAACGTAAGGCTGCGACGGCCTGAACGGCGGCCGAGATCGACACCGTTTGCGCGGGCTTCAGCTCGGGTGCGAACAGGGCAACCCGCAGCTCTTCGAAGGTGAACAGCAGCTGCAGCGCGCTCGCGCGGTCGCGCGCGCCCGGGCGCTTGGCCAAGAAGGCCTGCCAGGCCGGCGTGAAGGGCTCGGCTTTGCCGGCGTCCTTGCGCGGGTCGTTGATGGCGCGAGTCAAACGAGCCTGGGCGGCCCGTAAATAGCGTGGGAAATGCGGAAGTCGCTCGAGCTCGACGTGCTGCAGCGTTTCGGCAGAAAACAGCAGCTCCAGCTGGGCTTTGATGTCGGCCGACACGGCGATTCCGCTCGGTTGCTTGGCGGCGCCCTCCAGCGCCCTCAACGTCTTGTCCAATTCGGCAGACGCCTGCGCCAGGGCGCGTGACGTCAGCTCGAACACGGGCGCGAGCCGCTGCAGGCCAGTCGCCAGCAGCCGCTCGAAGGCAGGCTTCGAACGTGGCAGGTCTGCACCCTCGAACAAGCCGAAGGCGTCGTTCGCCACGCGCGTGAGCACGAGCTCTCGAAATGCATCGGCCTCCGCGCGGGGAGCGGGCAGGCCCAAACGGCGCGTGAAGGGCAAGGGGGCACGTTTGCCCAGCGCCGAGAGCGGGCTCTTGGCCGCCAGTAGCAGCAGCCGCCGCACGCCCTCCAGGTGCGCAGCTGCCGCGGCTTCCGCCGTCTCGAACAAACTGAGCGCGACCGCGCGTTGGCGATCGACCAGCGCCGGATACGATCGCAGCTCGGCGCCCAGCACCGTGCGCGTGACGAAGCTTGGCAGCTCGCCGACGTCCCAAGTCAAAATCTCCGCGCGTTCCCACTCGGCCGCCACGGGAGCGACGCGCACGGCCTCCCGCGCGCGCGCGGCGTGCTGCTCGAGCAGCGCCGGCAGGTCACGGCCTTGCGCGACCAATTGGCCCCGCTCGCCCACGATGCGGCAGTTGAAACGCAAGTAAGCCGGTATGGCATCG
>JAYUYU010000127.1:0-7302 GCA_043752365.1 Myxococcales bacterium
CGTCCGTTCGGGGTCGTGGCGCCCAGCCACTGCAGTAGCTCTCGAGCCGCGTTGAAGGCCGCGTCGGGCGGCGCCGTGAGCCAACCAAGCGCGCCTGGCTCGTCGATTCCAGCGCCCGCCAAAGCCAGCCAGGCTTCGCTCAAGTCGGCCCGGGCAATTTCGGGCAGCTCGTGCTCGCGACGCGACTCGAAATCGCCCTTGGTATAGAGCCTCAGCACGCGGCCTTCACGCGTGCGGCCGGCTCGGCCCGCGCGCTGAATGGCGGAAGCGCGGCTGATTTTCACGGTGGTGAGCGTGGGCAAGCCGCTCCACGGTGAATGGCTGGCCAAGCGGGCCAGCCCCGAGTCGACCACGGCCGTGACGCCGTCGATGGTAACGGACGTCTCCGCCACGTTCGTCGCCAGCACGACCTTTCGGCGCGCCGCCGGCTCGACCGCGCGCACCTGCTCGGCAATGGGCAAATCGCCGTGCAGTGGCAACACCAACAGATTGCGCTCGGCCGCGAGCGGCTCGAGCGCCGTGAGCGCGCGGCGGATGTCGGCTGAGCCGGGCAAGAACACCAGCACGTCGCCGCTTTCATCCGCGGTGGCTAGCCGGACGGCGCTGACGATTTGCTTGTCCAGCGGGCGATCGTCGGCGCTGGCCAGGTGCTCGATGCTGAGCGGAAAGGTGCGGCCTTCGCTGCGCAAGCGCCGGGCGCCGAGCAGCTCGGCCACGGGCTCGGCGTCGAGCGTGGCGCTCATGACGGTCAAGCCGAGCGTGGGGCGTCGCAGTCGCAGGCGCTGCAGCAGGACCAGCAGCAAATCAGTCAGCAAGCTGCGCTCGTGAAACTCGTCGAGCACTACTTGCGCGACTCCCGGCAGCTCGGGCTGGGCCAGCAGACGCCGCAGCAGCACGCCTTCGGTCACGTAGCGAATGCGCGTTTTGGGGCCGGAAACCTCCTCGAAGCGCACGCTGTAGCCGACGGTGTCGCCTAGGCGCTCGCCGCGCTCGCTGGCGACGCGCGTGGCCGTGAGGCGAGCGGCCAGACGGCGCGGCTCGGCAACGATGACCTCCCCCGCCGGAAAGGCTTCATGGATGGCCCACGGCACGCGCGTCGTTTTGCCCGCGCCCGGAGGCGCTTCGAGCACGAGCGGCGCGCCGCTTTGGAGCGCGCTCTGGATGTCGGGCAACAGCGCGTCGATGGGAAGAGGAGTAAGCACGAAAAGTCAGAGTAGGAACGACACGCCGACGCTGGCTGTCGGGTGGCCGACGCGCATCGTGAGCGTGATGCGCTCGGTGAAGTGAAAGCGTCCGCCAACGTACAGGGCAGGGTGGGCCTTGGCTTTCTTGCCGAAGTCGACAAGGGCGCCAGGCTCACCAAAGACGGACCAGTTGCGCGAGAGCCAGAAATTCCATTGCATCACCACCGGGACGCGCAAGTGGTCCTTCGCCCAGTCGGCGCCGAAACCGATGCCGACGGTGTTGTTGATGCTCGAGACGAAGCCGTTGTCGACCAGCTCGATGGTGCCGCGAAAGCCAATGCCGGGGCGCAGCTCGTCGAAGGGCGCGACCAAGGCGTGGGGTTCGGCTTCGAAGACGTAGTCGGGGTGAGCGCCCGGCAGCTTGATGGTCGAGGTGTCCGCTCGGGCGGACGGAGCGGTCAAATAGGCGCCGCCGGCACAAGCGGCTGCCAAAAGGAAGGGAAGTTTCATGGGGGCTAGGTGTAGCGCAGGCGAGCTGCGGTGCTCAACGTCGCACCGAGTCGAAGCGCGTGTGAGTCACGTCTAGTCGCGAATTCTGAGGGAACTTGAGGCGTTCGACGGCGCTGCGCACGCAGGCGTCGAGCTTGGGGCTCGCGGGGCTGCTCACGATGGTGATGCCCACGGCGCGCCCGTCCCTCACGGCCGCGCAAATTTCGAAGACGGTGCGGTCCGGGATAACGCAGCCGGACAGGTAGCGGCCATTTTGCAGGATGCCGGCGTAGGCCTCACGGGTGATGTCGTGCGCGCCGCGCGCGGCCCCAATCGTCAGCTGCTCGTTGTTGCGCGCAATGGCCGCCTCGCAACTGGTCACCGCGGCCGGCAAAGCGCGTCCGCTCTCCGGCGGCGGCCCCGCATCGCTGGCAGAGTCATCGGACGTTCGTTCGTCGGCCTTCTCGAACAGGCCATCGATGCGCGGCCCATCCGCCGCCCGCTCCCGCCGCGCCGGACGCGACGAATCCGTGAACTCCGGAAAATCCCAAGCCAGTTGAGGCGGTTCGCCCGGAGTTGGCGGCGCTTCGTCCTCTTTCGATCCCCAAAAAATTTCCCGCCTTCCCGGCGTCCTCGTGTCTCGGTTCCCCTGCTTTTGCTCGCTGGGCACGGCGGCAATGGCGTCGCCTTCGGGCTCGCTGGGCGGCGCGGTTTCCGCGACGGCCGGAGCCAGCTCCGTTGCGGGTGGTGTCGGGGGCGTGACGATTTCGGGCTCGGTCGGAAGTTGGACCAACCGGGCGTGCGGCGCTGGCTGTTCGGCGTGCGGGTCGAGCGGGCTGGGGCCCAGCTGGGTAAAAGCGTAGGTCAGCCCCGCCATAGCCAGCCAATAGCCCACCGCGGGCAGCGCTAGGGGCGGCAAACGCCAGCGCCGACGCACCGCGGCGCGCGGTTCGGTCGGAAACGTGAGGCGTGGGCGTATGTCGAGGTGAACAGCCACCGAGGCGCGCATCGTGCAACGCGGCGGCGCGTGTTACAACCCTCCCGTTTTGGTACGGCAAGCCGCCCTGTTCGATATGGACCGCACGCTCTTGCGTGTGGATTCCGCGCGTCTTTACACCCAATTCCGTAGAGACAGAGGCGAAGCCTCGTTGTTTGACGCGCTTCGGGTAGCGCTTTGGGCCACGCAATACACGCTCGGCGTCATCGATGCGCCGAAAGTGGCGCGCAAAGCGCTCGAGGGTTTTCGCGGCCGCGCCGAAACTTGGCTCGAGGAGAGCTGCGCCGAGTGGTTTCCAAAATACGTCTTGCCTGAGCTGCAGCAAGCCGGTCGCCGAGCGGTTAAGAAGCATCGCGAGGCTGGCGACTTCGTGGCCATCGTGACCGGTGCGACTCGCTATGTGGCTGAGCCCGTCGCGGCCGAGCTGGGCATCGATCACGTGATTTGCTCCGAGCTCGAGATCGATGTCGCGGGTTGCTTCACGGGCCAAATCGTAGAGCCGCTTTGCTACGGGCTCGGCAAGATCGAGCGCACGGCCAAAGTCGCCGAGCGAGAAGGCTTTCGCCTCGAAGACGCCAGCTTCTACAGCGACAGCATCACCGATTTACCCTTGCTCGAATTCGTCAAGGCGCCGGTCGTCATCAACCCTGACCGACGCTTACGCAAGATTGCCGTGAAGCGTGGCTGGCCGATCGAAGCTTGGTGACGCAGGCTATTTTTTCAGCCGAATTGCCCACGTCAGATGCCACAGGTCTTTGGCGACGCCGGGCAGCCGACGCCACAGGTTGACCGACGGCGGGCGCTTCTCGAGAATGCGCACGGGAATTTCGATGACGCGCAGCGGGGCGCGGTAAGCGCGGATCACGAGTTCGCTCGAGAACACGTCGCGCTCGACCCGGCAAGCTTCGACGAGAGGCCAAACCAAGCTGCGGCGAAAGGCTTTGAGCCCGTGCGTGTCGGTGCCGCGGAAGTCGAACAGCAGTTTCAAGAGGCCGGTGTAGAGCTGGCTGGCGCGGTGGCGGAAAAACGGTCGAGCGTCGCGCGCGCCACCAATCAACTTGGAGCCGATCACGAAATCTGCCCGATTCGCGCGCAGCAGTTCGAGCGCTCGCAGATGAAAATCGACGTCGCACAGGTCGATTTCTTCACAAAAAACCCACGTGCCGCGCGCGCGGGCGATGCCCTGGCGCAGGGCCAGGCCGTAGTTGGGCGTCGGGCTCTGCTCCAGACGCAGCTCAGGGTGGCTAGCGCACAGCCCGCGCGCAATCGCCACGGTGCGGTCGCTCGAGCCGTTCTCGGCCAGGATGATTTCGTAGCGCAGGCCATGCGGCGCGAGGCGCTCGCGCAGGTCGACGACCGCCGCGTGTAAAATGGCTTCCTCGTTGTAGACGGGGATGACGAACGAGACTTCTGGCGCCGCGCTCACGGGGTGCCCTGCAGTAAAGCTCTGGCATTGCTGGCCGCGCTCCGGCCCATCAGTAGCGCGTCCTCCATGGACGAGTAGTTCCAGGCGCCGTAGCGGCCGCTGCTGATGATGCGCTGCTCGACCAAAAACGGCTCGATCACGTCGAGGGCCGCGCGGTAGTGGTGATCGTAAATGACGTAGGCGTAGTCGATGGTTCGCAGCCTCGATAACTCGATGTCTTCGGCGCTCCTCAGTAGGCCCAGCTCGCGCAGACCGGCGACCACGCCCTCTAGCGCGCGCTCGGGATTGGGGGCGCGCCGGTCGGCCAGCTCCACGTACAGGCTGGATTTACCGGGCGGCGCTAGCTTGTCGCTGAAGTGGGAGTAGCAGCCGACGCGGTAGAAAGGATACTTGTCCTCGGGGACGTAAACCCAATGATACGGGTTGGGGTTCGGCACGCGAAGCCCGAGGTCGAAGTAGTGCAGGCGCGTGGAGCGCAACGAACTGGCAGCTTCGGCGACCGGCTCGGGCAGCTTTACCAGCAAGCGCAGCAGCGCCGGCAGCGGGATGCTGTTCACGAGCACGTCGAACGGTACCTCTTCGTCGTCGAAGACCAAGACACGCCGCGCGAGATCGATCTGCACGGGTGCTCGTGACAGCTCGATGCAGGTGCGCGCCGCTAACGCGTCCGAGAAGGTGCCGATGCCCAGCTCGGGGTACCAGAAGCTGGTGTTGTACCCAAGCTCGGGTGCCTGCGCGCCGAGTGCACCGCGCAGCACGTCCTCCAGCTGGGGCAGGGGTACGAACCGCTGACACCACTCACTCGTCACTTCGCGCGGCGAGACGCCCCACAACCGGGCGTTGTACGGCAGCATGAAGTGCTGGCTGATGCCGGGCCCGAAATGCGTGAGGCAGAACTCTTCGAAGTTTTTGGGCTCGGGCTTCGAGACCGCGAAATGCGCTGCCAAAAAGCCGGCGATACACGCGTACGCGACCTCCGGAGGCAGCCCGAAGGTGTTGGCCTGAAACGGGTAGCGCGTGTACACGCCGTGGGAAAACACGGCGCTTCTTCGCTGCAGCTTGCGGTACCGTGCTGGCGGCAGAAGCTCAGTGGCCAGCGCTTGCATCTCCGGGTCACGGAGGTGCAAGAGGTGCCCGGTGCGATCGAAGCGAAAGCCCGCTTCGGACAGCGTTACCGCGTGCCCGCCCGCGACGGCCTCGCGCTCGAACAGCCGGTGCTGCACGCCAGCCCGTCCCAGAAAAAGGCTGGCCGAGAGCCCGGTAAGCCCTCCCCCCAAAACCGCGACGGGAATCCGTTCAGTCACGATCAAACTCTAGTGTGCCGAGTTCCAGTCGCGGCCGTGGCCGACCGAAACTTCGAGCGGAACCGATAGCGCGTAAGCGCTCTCCATGGCGGTCTTGATGTTTTGCGCGGCTTCCGGCACCTCGGCGTCGGGCACTTCGAACACGAGCTCGTCGTGGACCGACAGGACCATGCGTGCGCCGGGCGACGGTGGCTGGCGCAGGGCCAACATGGCGAGCTTCAAGATGTCGGCAGCCGTGCCCTGGATCGGCATGTTCATGGCGATGCGCTCGGCGGCGAGCCGTTCAGCGCGGTTGGCGCTGCGGATGTTGGGCAGCAGGCGATGGCGACCGAGCAGGCTGCGCACGGCCTCGCCCGCCCGCGCGCGTTCGAGCGTCGCGGTCATGAAGGTGCGCACGCCCTGGTAGCGCCGGAAATAGGCCGCGATGAAATTGGAGGCTTCGGCGCGCGGAATGCCGAGCACCTTGGACAGCCCGCTGTCGCCCTGACCATAAATGACGCCAAAGTTTACGGCTTTGGCGCGCGTACGCATCTCGCGCGTCAGCTCTTCGGCTTTGACCTCGAAGATCTCCATGGCGGTCCGCTGGTGCACGTCTTGCCCCGAGCGGAACGAATCGCACAAAACTTCGTCCTGCGACAAGTGCGCCAAGACCCGAAGCTCTATCTGCGAGTAGTCGGCGCTCACCAGCTGGTAGCCGGGGGGCGCCACGAACGCGGCTCGAATCCGCCGCCCGAGCTCGGTGCGGATCGGGATGTTCTGCAAGTTGGGATCGGTCGACGACAGCCGACCAGTTGCGGCCACTGCTTGCTCCCACGAGCTGTGCACGCGCCCTGTTTTGGTATTTTGCAACGCAGGCAGCGCGTCGATGTAGGTGCCCTTGAGCTTGCTCACCTGCCGCAGCTCGAGAATGACCTTGGGCAACTCGTGCTTGTCGCTCAGCGCCTCCAGCGTTTCGGCGTCGGTGGAGCGCGAAGTCTTGGTGCGGCGCAGGGGCTTGAGCCCGAGCTCGTCGAACAGCAAGGTCTCCAGCTGGCGCGGGGAATTGGGGTTGAACTCACGACCCGCTAGACGCTGCGCGTCTTGCTCCAAACGCTTGATTTCGTTGTCGCATTCGCGACCCAGGCCCTCCAGAACGCCCGTGTCGATCAGGATGCCTTGCAGCTCCAGGCTCGACAGCTGCTTGGCCAGCGGCAGCTCGACGTCTCGGTAAAGACCGCTGAGCCCGTGGCCCTCGAGCTTGTCCGCCAACTGCGTGGCAAGCCGCAGTGCGTAGTCCGCGTTCTCGCAGGCCCAGCTGGCGACAGGCTCGATCGGCAGCTCGTCGAGCGGCACGCGCTTGCCACGGGCGGGCTTGCCCAAGTCGGCGAGCGTGCCCGTGACGAGCCCCAGCTCACGCTGAGCCAGCGATACGCGGTCGTGTCGCGCCTCGGGATCGAGCAGGTAGCTGGCCAGCGAAGCGTCCGAGCCGTAGTGGGCAAGGCGCAGGCCGGCTTGCCACAGCGCGACCTCGGTGCGCTTCAAATCGTGGGCCGCCAACGGCGGGCCGTTTGCGCCGAACAGCGGCTCGAGCGCGGCCTCCAGCTCGATTGCGAGCGGCTGCTTGGGCACGCCCATGAAGCGATGACCGAGCGGAATGTAGCGCGCGCGACCAGTCTTGCTGGCCAAGGCAAAACCAACCAGCGCGCCGCGCGTTGGGCTGTCTTCGGTCGTCACGACTTCCACGCCGGCTACGCCCTCTTGCGCGAGCCGAGCCGCAAACTCTGCGATTTCCGGAATCGAGAATAACGTACCGTAGTCTGCCGTGATGTCGATGAGGGCACGCGGGGCGGGCGACTGGGCCAGTGGTGCTGGGCCTCGAGCGTCGACCGGGCCGCCGAGGGGCAAGCCTATTTGCGTCATTTC
>JAYUYU010000128.1:0-7297 GCA_043752365.1 Myxococcales bacterium
ACCGGTGACGCGGTGGCTACGCTATCGGAAGCCCTGCGCGATTTGATGCAGACCGAGCCGCAGGCTTCGGTGGCCGTCATTACCCGCTTCCCAGAGCAAGCCGACCTCTACTTCGGTGGCCTGCAGCGCGCCGAAGTGCCCTACCTGCGTCGCGTCGCCGAACAAGACTTCAGCTTCAAGCCGGGCGTCGACGTCACCGATGTCCGCCAGGTAAAGGGCCTCGAATTCGACTACGTCGTGATCGTCGAAGCCTCCGAATCCTCCTACCCTGACGACGACGAAGCGCGCCACCTGCTGCATATTGCGGCGACGCGCGCCGCGCATCAGCTTTGGCTCTTCGTGGTGGGGCGCGCGTCGCCTTTGTTGCCTCAGGAGCTAAAGGATAGAAGCCTGTAGCGAAGGGCTGGGCAGAGCCAAAGCTGAGTTTGGGTTTCACCTCGGCGGCAGGTTCTTGATTTTCACCTCGGCGGCCCAAGCGCCCTGCGATTTTCGTGGGTATCACCACGGGTTTTGCGCCCGGCCTCGCCGGGTTTCCGACTCGCCTCTCCTTCTCGATCGTGATCTTGCCATTCAAGGTCGGCTGACCTCGTCGCAGCGCCCGCGGCGGAGCCGCGTTCGCCTTCCATACTATGCGATCGACGGGGCCGAGCGAGCGACCGAATCTTGAGAGAAACGGGGCCGAGCGGGTTTCACGGAAACGGGCGACCGACGAAGACGAGCCGCGAGACGGATCCGTTGGAGCCGAGCAGGTTTCACGGAAACGGGCGACCGACGAAGCCGCGAAGCCGGGCCGCGAGACGGATCCGCTGCAACGAGCGGGTTTCACGGAAACGGGCGACCGACGAAGCCGGGCCGCGAGACGGATCCGTTGCAACGAGCGGGTTTCACGGAGACGGGCGGCGCGACGGAGACGCGCGGTGCGACGGAGACGCGCGGTGCGGCGGAGACGCGCGGTGCGACGGAGACGCGCGGCGCGTTGCTCGTAAGCGTCATGGGTTCGTGAGGCGCGACGCAAGCGACGAGACGCAGCGGCGCCCCCAAATTCAGGGCTCGCACGACTCCCGATCTCCCGATCTCCCTGTGAAAAAATCTCGAGTCGTCAAGCGACGGGCAGCGACGTGCGATCGAGGTGCGACTTGGACACTTGCATGCGGCGGTCGACGCCGACGATGTCGCCGGGCTCGAGTGGGAGCCAAACGTTTTCGCCTTGAAGCGGCTCGCTCGAGACGATGAAGTGATTGACGACGCCGCTCGGCGAAGGCGCCTCGCAGGCTGCCGACAAGCTCGGGCACTGCTCGCGATCCGAGCAGCGGGTCTTGTAGGTCGAAAAATAGAGCTCCTTGCCGCCGTGGGTGGCCACCAAGTTTTCGCCGTCCGTGGCCACTAGCGTCAGCAGCGCAGCGTCGACACCGGGGCGGCCGTCGCAGACCTGGCGTACACGCTTCACCGTGCTGCGCAACGCCGACATGGCGTGCGGCAGCTCTGGGCGTTGGCCGACGCCGGCGGCGCGCGATAGCTCGCTCAGGAAGACGAAGAACACGACCTCGCTGTCCGTGTCGCCCATCACGAAGCGCCGCAGCCTTTGATCGACCAGCTCCAGCAGGCCGGCCCGCACGTCCTCGAAGCGCGGGATATCGCCGTTGTGCGCGAACACCCAGCGGCCATGCTGAAATGGGTGACAGTTGAAGACGGTCTTGTCGCCCTGCGTGGCCTTGCGTACGTGCGCCAGCACCGTTTCAGAGGCCACCACGCCACTCAGCCGATGAAACAGCGCGTCACCAAGCGCGGTGCTGGGGCTGCGCGTCACGTGAGGCGCGCCGTCGATGTAGAACGCTACACCCCAGCCGTCCGGATGCAGGTTGCTTTGCACTCCCAACGCGTTTTCGGCCGCCAGGAGCGAACGATGGACTTGACTGGGGATCACGCTGCGAAAACCGAACAGGCGGCACATTGGCGTCGAACAGCATAGCGCCCTTGGGCCGAACTTCACATTTCCTCGGTATTTCCAGGAAGCGTGAGCGGCGGACACTGCCGCGTAGCCCAGCCGTTAGGGCCGACCGCCGCCGGCGTCGCGCCTCCCCCCGGCCAACTGGTCCTGAAGGCCTGGAGGCCGAGGGGGTGGTGAGCGCGGCAATCCCAGTCTGAAGCAACCCCGGCCGCAGGGTGCGCGGCGAGGTCGGAACGCCCTGCAGCCTAAGCTACGCCGCGCTGCACGCCATCGGAGTGGTGCCCGCTCGCTCCCACCGAGTCCCAAGCTTAGCCACCAGCTCGGTCAATCCAAGCTATCCCGCATCGTAAGGTTTGCCGCGTGGCGCAAGCCACGTCACCCCTTGGTAGCGTTCATGGTCGGTCACCACGCTCAGGCTGACATGCTCGTACGCCGTTGCCGCCCTAAGTACGCAATGCCCGGTCGGAACAGCTATGAGCCGTAAGCAAAGATGGCCAGTCGATTCGTGCTAGTTCGCGCCAGCATCGCCGCGCTTGCGAGCTGTTGGTAAGCCGCCCTGCGCATCGGTTGGCGCAGCGACTGGAACCGGTACCGGCTCCATCTGCCACGGCCGCAAAAATCCGGGAAATGACCGTTTGCCGCTGCGCGAGAACTGAGCTTTCTGGAAGTCGACTGGAACTGTTTCCACAATTGTCTTTCGAGCTATCATCAAACCTGCTACGTACTAGGCATCGGCGCCGCAACACCGGTAGTGCAAGCTAGCGCACTTGGTTTTCGGCCGTCTTGCCTGAGTAAACGAGATGAAAATCCGCACCATTTTTCCGATCGTGAGCAGCTTGTCGGCCTTCGCGGTCCCGGTCCTGGCGCAAGACGCACCGGCCCCGCCTGCTGACAAGGTTCAGCTGGCCGAGGAGCCGAGCAAGCCGCCCGAGGGTGCTACCAAGGCGGAGGCAGCGCCGGCAGCCGCTCCGACCCCCGCGGCCCAAGCCGAAGCAACCGCAACCGTAGACATGGGCGGCAATGCCGAGGCCGCGCCGGTCAAGCGCAACAGCTTGGCAGCTTCGCCCGTCACACGCGGCGGCAACGAGTCGTCCGAAGCCAGCAAAGAGTGGAAGACTGATTTTCACGGTTACTTCCGCGTGCCCTTCCGACTCGGCATTGGCTCGCGTCCGGCGCCCAAGCTGGCACTGCCCATCGGCGCCGGCCAAAGTGAAGTCACCGAAACCGGCACCGGCAACACCGACGACAAGGCGCCCGGGCAAAGCTCGACGACCCTGCACGCTCCCATCATTCCGGATGGTCAGTACCTGAGCTGGCAGTCCACGTCGCACAATCGCAGTGACTGGGCCGAGTTGTTCTTCGGCATCGGCAACTCGTGGGCCAAGGCCACCGTCGGCATCCAGGGCTACAACTTCACCGACGCCAGCTTCAACGATCCGAACACGCAGTACGGCATCGGCCAGGCTTTCGTGACGCTGGCTCCGGACCTCGGCTACGAAAACGTCCGTCTGAGTCTCAAGGTCGGTGCCTCGCAAGACAAGTACGGCGCGGCAGGCAAGTACGATGCAGGCGAGTACGACACCTACCTGTTCGGCCGCACGCACGTAATCGGCGAGACTTTGCGGATCGACTACGACATCAACGAGGCTTGGGGCCTGTGGTTCGAGGAAGGCGTTGGCGGCAAGCGGCCCGACCCCAGCAGCTTCAACAACTCTCGCTTCACCATGCTGTCGCACGCGCACGTCGGTCTCAACCAGGGCAACGACATGCAGTTTTCCGCCCACATGCTGTACAGCTGGGCCCAAGAAGAAGACCGCCCCTACGACGTCACCAAGTCGAACACCTACTACGCCAACTCGGTTGTCGATGCTCCGGACGGCAACATGTGGGTCGCAGGCGTCGACGCCCGCTTCGATTTGGGCGCCTTCGGCTACTTTTACGGCGGCTACTCGCACATTGGCGCGAAGAACGCGCTGGTCGTTGGCCGTGCGCTCGAGGTGCTTCACGCTTCAGGCGGCGGCGAGTTCCAGCTTGGCGTCGTGGACAATTACTTCGGCCCCGGCTGCGTCGCCGCCACCTCCGGCGTCTTCGGTGATCCGCCCATGCCGCGCACGAACGCGCTGGCCGGTCCAGACGGGCTGTTGGCACCCGCCGGCTGCAGCGCCGGCACCGGCAGCGTCGATTCAGTGCTCGGTCAGTACGAGTTTTCGCTGACCAACTTCATGCAAATGAGCGAAGAAGGCGGCCAAAAGTTCTGGGGCGAAGGCTCTGACTTGCGGATCGCCATCTACGGCATGCTGAACAAGGTCAAGAGCGACTTCAAGCCACTCGACAAGACCGTTTGGGGTCCGACCGACGGCAACCTCAAGGTGAAGTACGGCGCCGACCTGCAGTACCACGCCACCCCGTCCATCACCGCGGCCGTGCGCTTCGACCGCCTGCAGCCGAACAGCGAGATCCCCGAGCAATCGTTCTCGGTGCTTTCGCCCCGCGTCGTGTTCACGTCCAATTGGGTCACGCGTGAGCAACTCACGTTCCAGTACTCGCGCTACCTGTACAACCAGCGCGAGTGCGCGGCCAACGTGCCCTCCCCGGCTGCCTTTCCGCGTGGTCGCTCCGCCGGCTCAGCTCTGTGCGTCCAGCCCCCGCCGGCCGCCACTCCGCCGGACGGCTTCGGCATCAACTCCGAGTCTCAAGACGTCGACCTGCGCAGCGCGCCGACGACCCGCCCCGACCTGAACGTCTTCAAGATTGAAGCCACCTTCTGGTGGTGACCAAACGCCAGGCTTCTAGCTAAAGCGCGCAGTTTTCCCCAACGGGCATCGCCAAACGGTGATGCCCGTTAGCCTTTTGTAGCAACGCTACTGGAACGGCTCCCAGTAGCGTTGCCTGCCGAGCGGACATCGCATTACGGAACCGCTGCCATAGTATGATTGAGCTAAATTTCAGCCACTTGGGCACGGCACGTAGTTCACAAAAAGCGTTCGCGCCCCGATTGACAGCTCGCCAAATCTGACGGTTCTGCTAGGTTTCGAAGCATGAAGGCGAGAGCGTGGTCGTCTATCTTGGGAAGCGGTGTCTGCCTGGCTTTTGTCGCGTGTAGCGCGGGCAATACCGGCAAACCCGACGCGGACAACAACGGTGCTACCGGCAGCGGCGCCAGCCACTCGGGCGGCACCCAGCCAATTCTGGGCGGCTCGCTTGGAACCGGTGCCGCAGTCAGCATCGGCGGCGGCATCAACGACGGCGGCGGCACGGGCGGCGGCTGCAACGATCTCACGGTCGCGACCAAGGAGGTCACGCCCACCGTGCTCCTGCTGGTCGACAATTCGTCGAGCATGTGGGAGCCGGCAGATAAGCTATGGACTCCGCTCTACAACGTGCTGATGACGAAGGGCACCGGCATCGTCGATTCGCTGGACGAAAAGGTGCGCTTCGGCTTCACCAGCTACCGCGGCTCCAGTACCGTCAACGACCCCGCTTGCCCGAACCTGTTCGAGGTCGACTACGAACTCGGTAATTTCGAAGCGATTGACACGCAGTACAAGAAGCAAACTGCCGAGTACAAGCAGGGCGTCAAATGGGAGACCCCGACCGGCGCCGCGATCAAGAAGGCCGCCGAGAACCTGCTGGCGTACCAGGCGGATCCACCCGGTCCCAAGTACATCTTGCTCGTGACCGACGGTAACCCCAACACCTGCGGCGCGCTCGACCCGCAGTGCGGCTCCGACGAAAGCATCAAGGCCGTGCAAGACGCCAAGGCCATGGGCATCGGCACCTTCGCGGTCGGCATCGGTGACATCGTCGCGGCCAACGTGGGCTGCGAAGCGGCTTGGGGCCGCTGTGGCCCGTTGCATCTGCAAGACTTGGCCAACGCGGGTCAAGGCTTGCCGGTCACGGCCCCGCCCGACCAGCTGAAGTACCAGGCCTGCACGCCCACCCAAATGCTGGCAGCCACCTACGCCGGCGCCGCCGAGACCCCCGGCGCCGCTCCGTTCTACACCGCCGCGAACGCCACCGAGCTCGAGACCGCTATCAAGGGCCTACTCAACTCGGTCGTCTCGTGCACCCACGACATGAACGCCACCGTGGTGGGCAACCCAGCGCTCGGCACCGTGCTCATCGACGGGGCACCCGCCACCTACAACGATCCGAACGGCTGGAAGCTCGAAGACAACAAAGTGCAAATCACCTTGCAAGGCACCGCCTGCGACACCTTCAAGGCCAAGCCCGGCTCCGTGCTGGCAGTGACGTTCCCTTGCAAGGTCGCCGTACCCAAATAAGTTCCTGTTCTTCTCCGCGCACGGTGTCCTGTTCTCCTGCCTGCGGGGGTATTCTGTTCTCCTCCGTGCGTTGCCCAGTGCGCGTGGCGATTTTCGTGACTTGACGCGTGATCGGCGCGGCCTCGCCGAGTTCTGTTCACTCGGGTCGTCAGTTTCGGTCGTGATCCGCCGTGACCATGGTCGGTAGAGCCTCTCCTGGCGCGCTTTGCGCGAGCGCACGCTGTAGCAGAGCGCTGCGCTTTGCCGGCTCGGACAGACGGCTCTGCCCGGACGGACGGCTCGACGGACACCTCTGCTCGGCTTTAAGAAGACGTGCGACTCAACGCAATCGTCGTTGCGTCAGGGCGCCCAACTCTGGGCTCGCACGACTCCCGATCTCCCGATCTCCTGTGAAAAAATCTCGAGCCGACCAACGTTGCCGGTGTCCGACACGGCAGCTTCTGCGAGTTGGGCTGCGGGGTGGCAGCCCAACTCGTCAGGCGTGTCTAGGCTTCGCAGTCGACGTTCACGACTTCGCCGGCGTTGGCGTAGGGCACCAGGTTGCCCGTGATGGGCGTGCCGTTGACAGTTAGCTTGACGTCGCCGTTGCCGCGCACGTTCTTGACTTTGATGTTGTAGGTGGCGCCGCGGCACTTGCGAGTGACGGTGAATTCGGGAATCTCAGTGCCGATGCAGGGCTTGACCGAGAGGCCGTCGAACTCGGGGCGAACGCCGAGCAGGTACTGCGAAGCCGCGACGAAGTTCCACGCGGCCGTACCGGTGAGCCAGGAGTTTTTGGCTTCGCCGTGGCGCACGGCGTCTTTGCCCGCGATCATTTGCGAGTAAACGTAGGGCTCGGTGCGGTGAATCTCGCTGATGTCCTCGAGGTAGGCGGGCGCGATCTTTTTGTAGTAGTCGAAGGCGCGGTCGCCACGACCGATCACGGTTTCGGCGATCATGATCCACGGGTTGTTGTGGCAAAAAATGCCGGCGTTCTCTTTGTAGCCGGGCGGGTACGACGAAATTTCGCCGAGTTCGACGTGGTACTCCGCGTATGGCGGGTTGTTGAGCACGATGCCGTAGCGCG